>JBDTZL010000264.1:0-32839 GCA_040005125.1 Ginsengibacter sp. | reverse complement strand
GTAAAGAGATCAACAAGAAATACACGCTAACATAGAATAACATTTTTATGAAAAACAAATTATTCATGCCTTTCCCCATGTGCATTTGTATGTGGTTCTTGTCCCTTACAGCAGCTGCACACACGCCAGTGTTTAATTCGGTAACGCCAAATACGATAACACCTGCAAAACTCGATAAATTTGAGCTGGACATTAATCTCACCGCCGCATATACCAATGCATATGACTATAGCGATATTGACGTACAATGCATTTTTTTTGCGCCGGGCGGCCGAAAGGATACTGTCGATGGATTTTTTATGCAAAACTATATTGTAAATCCGGATGGGTCTTTGACACCTGCCGGCACCGGATCATTCAGGGTAAGGTATGCTCCCAATGAAACCGGCGCATGGAGCTATATATTATCCTGTACAAATGCTTCAGGCACTGCAACACAGCCTGTGCAAACCTTCCAATGTGTTCCTTCTACCGCTGCGGGCTTTATACGAAAGAATACTACTGATTATCTAAACTTTGATAATGGGAAGCAATATATTCCTGTTGGAGAAAATATGGGATGGCAGGATAATAATGTTGTAACAGACTATACAGACTGGTTAACCCAACTGGCAAACAATAACGGAAATTTTATTCGTGTGTGGATGTCGAGCTGGGCATTTGCATTGGAATGGAAAAACGGGAGCAATGGGTTTTCAGGTTTAAAAAAATACAAGCAGGCTTCAGCATATTACCTTGACTGGCTCCTGGATTATTGTAAACAGAAAAATGTGTACATGATGCTTACATTAAATAACCATGGGCAGGTTTCCACAACGGTACATCCTGAATGGACAGATAATCCTTATAATTCTGCGAATGGTGGCCCGGCAACAAATACATGGGACTTCTTTACAGATGCGTCGGCTAAAGCTTTACATAAAAACAGGCTGAGGTATATAATTGCACGTTATGGTTTTTCTCAGAATATTGAAAGGGTATGAATAAATTATCAAACAAAATCGTATTGTTATATAAACTTTTATCGTGGCCTGTCAGCTATTAACCATGAAATAGATCTATGAAAACAAAATTATTTACCGCTCCTTTATTTTTATCCGTAATGGCCGTTTGCCTGGCAGCTTGTCAGAAATCTCCAAAAGATAATCCGGGTAATGGCAATGGTAGTGGTCCGGATACTGTGGTCATAATACCCCCGGTTGATCCTGCAATTGCCAACACCATAGGATTTTTTCTAAACGATTGGGCTGCTAAATCATTTGTGCAGCCAACATATACCGATACAACATTACCTGCAATAGCTCCTACGGTTTTTGTAAACGTTGATGCCTCATCAATCATTACAAAAGTTCCCGGCCCTGTTTTCGGACAAAATGCAAATGTATACATGACACCCATGATCACCGAGCCTTCTTTAATGAGTAACATTACCAACCTTCATCCAAATGTTATCCGTTTTCCCGGCGGGAGTTTAAGTGATGTTTATTTCTGGAATGAACCTGGTGGAGTAACTCCTCGTGACGCGCCGGCTACTTTATTGGATGCAAATGGAAATGCAATTGCAGCAGGATATTGGTATGGACAAAATTCTCAAAGCTGGACGGCATCGCTGGATAATTATTATAGTATGTTGCAGCAAACCGGGAACCAGGGGATCATTACCATAAACTATGCTTACGCGAGGTATGGCACAGGCCCCGCCCCGGTATCAACTGCAGCACATCTTGCAGCCGATTGGGTGCGTTATGATAATGGCCGCACTCAATACTGGGAAATAGGAAATGAAGATAATGGAACATGGGAAGCCGGTTACCGTATTGATCTCAACAACAATCATGATGGACAGGCGCAGATTATTACCGGTGATTTATATGGCACGCACTATACAATATTTGCCGACTCCATGCGTGCAGCCGCGCAACAAATTGGCAAGACTATTTACATTGGCGCGCAGCTTTTAGAAAAGCAACCGGAATCCTGGCAAACTCCCACAGATCAAACATGGAATACTGGTGTATTGACACGGGTAAATGCTTCAGCAGATTTTTATATTGTTCATAGTTATTTCACTCCGTACCAGGAAAACTCTTCAGCAGCTGTAATCCTGAATACCGCAATAGACAACACGACCGCAATGATGAATTATTTAAAAACAAGTTTTTCCAATGCAGGCGCCGTGGTGAAGCCGGTTGCATTAACGGAATGGAACATTACATCACAAGGTTCCATGCAGCAGGTGTCATACATCGATGGTATGCATGCAGCAATACTATTGGGAGAAGCATTAAAAAATAAATATGGAGAAACGAGCCGTTGGGATTTTGCCAATGGATGGAACAATGGAAATGATCATGGCCTTTTCAACATAGGTGATGAGCCGGGTGTTCCCAAATGGAACCCACGGCCTGCTTTTTATTATATGTATTATTTTCAAAAAACTATTGGCGACAGGATGTTGAGTTCTACCATCACCGGCAGCACGGATATTTTAAGTTATGGATCCTCATATAACTCAGGGCAAAATGCTGTTATCATTGTGAATAAAGGAACTTCTTTGCAAAAAATCCAGGTGTCGCTGAAAAATGCGGTTCCCGGGAATCGCTTTTATTGGTACACACTTACCGGGGGGACGGATAACGGTGAATTTTCAAAGAAAGTTTTTGTGAATGGGAAAGGCCCTGATAATGACTCAGGCGGGCCTTCAGCTTATGAATCATTAAATGCCTATTCTGCTACAACGGCTAATGGAATAAACATTTCCATACCTGCGAGGGCAGTAATTTATATGGTGATTGATAAAAAATGATCTTGTTGGAATCTATGTTTGAAAAGATGGGGTAGTGTACATAAACCAGGAAGGTTTTTTAGAGTCTTTAATTTAAAAGCACTTCAAAAAAACCTTTCCGATTTTTCACCGTACAATTTTTTAAACTTGTGTGGCTGTTTATAATTTTGAACTGTTGCTCAATAAAGAATCTATAGTCGAATGGCTGCGGGATGGAAGCGGTAGCCCGCAGCGCAGCGAGGACTACAAGCGGACAGCCCGGGCGTTGTTGAATAATGAAACTATCGATGACAGCCCCTCAATTTTTTTAATTTTTTTTATAAAGTATCAATAATGCTTATAATGTGACCTAAAAAAAAATAAATGAAAATCAAAATCAAAATCTTTTTTATTGTGTTTCTTTTTTGCTGCGTCAAAGGAAACGCTCAAAAGTTTGAAGGTCTCGCACTTACTCCACCTATGGGCTGGAATAGCTGGAATACTTTTCAAACAAATATCAGTGATACCCTCGTAAGGGGAATTGCAGATAAAATGGTTGCATCGGGGATGAAAGATGCAGGCTATACCTATCTTGTTTTGGATGATGGCTGGATGACAAAAGAGAGAGACAGCAATGGAAACCTTGTGCCCGATCCAGAAAAATTCCCGGGTGGTATGAAGGCTTTGATTGACTATGTACATTCAAAAGGATTGAAGTTTGGATTGTATAATTGTGCGGGAACAAAAACCTGTGCAGGCTACCCGGGAACAAGAGGCTATGAATACCAGGATGCAAGATTGTATGCCTCTCTTGGTATTGATTATTTAAAATTTGACTGGTGCAGTACGGATGGTATTAATGCAAAAGAGGCCTACACCACGATGAGCAATGCATTGCGTATTGCAGGCCGGCCTATTGTGTTCAGCCTTTGTGAATGGGGAACTAACAAGCCCTGGGAGTGGGCTCAAAACGTAGGACAGCTTTGGCGTACAACGGGTGATATTAGTGCAATGTTTGACAGCTACCTGGATCATGGTACCTGGAAACAATTGGGTGTAATGCCCATTGCTGATCTGCAAAGTGTGTTGAGGAAATATGCGGGCCCTGGGCATTGGAACGATCCTGATATGCTTGAAGTTGGCAATGGGATGACCGTAAATGAAGACAAAGCTCACTTTTCTTTATGGTCTATTCTGGCCGCGCCCCTGATTGCAGGAAATGACCTGAGAAAAATGTCGAAAGAAACGAACGCGATTCTTACGAATAAGGAAGTGATTGCCATTAACCAGGATAAAGCCGGTATGGAAGGATATAAATATCAGGTAAAAGACAGCCTGGAAATATGGGTGAAACCGCTAAGTGAAGGTGACTGGGCCTTCTGTTTTTTGAACAGGTCCGATAAGCCAATGAAGGTAAATTTTAACTGGAAAGATGAGCCGATTACCGACACCGTTTTCAACAAATCGCTGAATGCAAAAGAACATACTTACAAAATCAGGAATGTATGGACAGAAAGCAACGGAGGGGATACGCAAAAACCATTAACAGCTATGTTGGCTTCTCATGATGTGATCATGCTGAGGCTCTCGCAATAATTTTTAATTGCCAAAGATAATGACTCGAATTTTATACGTGAATAACACGAATTACTTTGCAGCATTTATTAATTCGTGTGACCTGTCTGCCGTCAGGCAGGTTCGAATTAATTCGTGTAATAAATATTGTCCTGGAAGATGGTTAAAACGGGATAAGAAAACAAATCAGGATTCAAGTATGCTGTCAATTTTTTTCAATTCCTTTTTGGTAAAATGATGATTGTTAATAACTCCAATGCCATTAATTACCTGCTGAGGTTTACTTGCGCCGAGGACCACAGAAGTGACACGCTCATCTTTTAATATCCACGCAAGGGCCATTTGTGCCAATGTTTGCGTTCTTTCAATTGCAATTCTGTTCAACAGTTTAACTTTTTGAAGCACTGCATCAGTGATCTGCGACTCAACGATAGCGCCATTTTCAAGGTGCCTGCCCGCTCTCGAATCGGATGGTATTCCGTAGAGGTATTTATCGGTGAGCAGTCCCTGGGCCAATGATGAAAATGTAATACAACCCACTTCCTCTTTTTCCAAAAGATCCAGCAATCCATTTTCAACCCAACGATCCAGCATTGAATACCTGGGCTGGTGAATAAGGCAGGGCGTTCCCAGTTTTTTAAGTATTTTAAAAGCCTTAGCCGCTTCCTTAGGATGGTAACTTGAAATGCCAACATACAAAGCTTTCCCTTGTCGTACAATAAGATCAAGTGCAGCCATTGTTTCTTCCAAAGGAGTTTCGGGATCGGGACGATGGTGGTAGAAAATATCCACATAATCGAGCCCCATCCTTTGCAGGCTTTGATCAAGGCTTGCTACCAGATATTTTTTTGATCCCCAGTCTCCATAAGGCCCTTCCCACATTTTCCAACCCGCTTTTGATGAAATAATCAATTCATCGCGGTAAGGCTTAAAATCTTCTTTAAATATTTTCCCAAATAATTCTTCAGCAGCGCCCGGAGGAGGGCCATAATTATTGGCTAAATCAAAATGGGTAACCCCATTGTCAAAGGCAGTACGTAAAATCTCCCTGCAGTTTTCAAAGTCATCCATTTCGCCAAAGTTGTGCCACAGGCCCAGCGAAATCAATGGGAGTTTCAAACCACTATTGCCACAGCGGCGATATTTCATTTGCTCATACCGGTTGGCATTTGCAGTGTAGCTCATAATTAGATTATTTAGATTGCAAATTAATGCGTTTAGCCATTATAGTTATTAAAAGCTATAATTATTTATTGCTGCTGTTGCTGCTGCTGTTGTTTTTGTTGCGCTTCAAGATAATAGCGGTAAGAATTAATCGGTTCTCCCGGATTTTTTGCCTTGTAACTGAATTTAGGTAAGCCTTGTTTTTCAGGCGTTTTTTTTGCGTTCCCGTTTTTTATTTCGACAGATACTTCCAGCGTATGTTCGCCAGAACCTTTGTAGGTGCCCTTTACCGGGGTGCAGTCTGCAAAGTTCCTGCCCGTTGCCAGCCGTACATGCTGGTCATTTACAATACAATTATTTGTGGGATCGAGCCCAAGCCAGCCGTAATTGGGAACGTACAGTTCAACCCACGCGTGAGTCGCACCTTCTCCACGCATTTCTTTATCCTTTGGGCAAATATAACCACTTACGTAACGCGACGGAATTTCAAACATCCGTAAAAATATCAGCAGTATATGTGCAAAATCCTGGCACACTCCGGCTTTCAATTGCCATACTTCTTCTGTTTTGGTTTCTACACTGGTGATTCCTTTCTGATAATTGAAATTACTGTACACATATTCAGAAAGAAGTACTGCATTCTGCAAAGGCGTTTTTTCTTCACTGATAACTTCACTTAAAATATTTTTTACATCTGCATAAGAAGTAAAAACCTGGGGTATAAGAAAATCCATGTAAGCCGCATGGTTTTTCAGGCTCCTTAAAAGATCCCATTGCTCGGCGGCATTCATATCATCTGTAGGAAAAATAATGGGCTTTGTAATAACGTCGGCAACGGACTCTATCAGGAGTTCGGTATGTGGTTTTATTACAGAGAACACGCCAATATGGTTACCGAAATAGTCTACAAATGTTTCCACGGCAGGATTGTGGGAGATTTTTATTTCATGATTTCTTACTTCCAGGAGCGCGTCAATAAGGGGATACAGCATGATCTGGTTGGTACAGTCTATTACCGTGGATGAGTAAGAATAGCGGGTGATATGTTTTATTTTATAAGAAGGCATTTTATAAGTTTAGGTATTACCAAAATAATGTTTACTAAATGCTGAGGAAATCTCGAACAGGTCAAGCCTCGTTTGAAAAAGAAAAGCATCCAGTGTTTGAATATCACTTTCATTTACATTGCTGTATTTGATATTATTCATTGTTTTGCCGATCAGAAATTCCAACTGGTCATAGTTTTCAGGAAGGCTCTCCGGCCGCAATCTTGCAAAATATTTATACAGGTGTTCCAGGCTGTATAAAATTGAATGTGGAAAATGAGGATTGTACAGTATGAGGTCCAAAACATTTTTTGTCGTAAAATTTCCTTTGTATGTTTTCAGGTATACTTCAAAGCCAAAAAGTGAATACAATAAATACCTGAGATTGGGCGCTTCATAAGCATCCTGCTGATTGAGATACAACTCATTCATTTTTATCCTGGTTATATCAGATGAATGAATGGCTCTTTCTAAAAATTTACCGATGTTGATGTAAGTAAAGCCTTCTCCGCGCGTTAAAGTATTATCGACAGTTCCCGTAAACAACAAGCCATTTCTTATTAAAAGATCAATAGCCGACACAGGATCTGCCATGATAGCCTCTCTCCTTAAATTATCATTGCGCATAAAATGATAATAATCATTGAGGCATTGCCATACTTCTTTGGTAATATGGTCCTGTATCCCACGTGCATTTTCGCGGGAAAACATTACGTTGTTATAAGCGGAGGCACTGTTGGTGCGGCTGAAGATCATATACTCCAGGGCCTTCGGGGAGCTGGTTTCCATTTCTTTAATTTCTTCTTCTGAAAGTTCCCCATAAATTTTAAGAAGGGGCCTCCACATGAAATCACTCGCTTCATCCTGGGAGGAAATATACTGGGTTAAAATGACCTGCAACATGCCATTGGTTCTTTCCATATACCTGCCCAGCCAATAAATTGTATCCGCAACACGGCTTAACATATGCTAATTAAGGGAGTTATTTAAATTAAAAGCTATCAGCCATAAGCTTTGAGCTGTGAGCTGTGAGCGTTGTTTTATTAGCCCATATCAAACATCGTATATTGTATTCACATCGTACATCGCACATCATACATCATACCTCATTTCGCCAGCACCCATGTATCCTTACTTCCGCCTCCCTGTGATGAATTTACAATCATCGATCCTTCCTTCAATGCTACTCTTGTTAAACCACCCGGTACAATATTAATTCCATCGGGCCCGTACAACGCAAAGGGCCTCAGGTCTACACGACGGGGCTGTAAAATTCCATTGATATAACAAGGCGTAGCTGATAGGCTTATGATAGGCTGTGCAATAAAATTCCTGGGTTCTGCATTGATGGCGTTTTTAAAATTTTGCATTTCTTCATCACTTGCAATATTGCCCATCAGCATTCCATATCCCCCTGATTCATTGGTACGTTTAATTACCATCTTGTTCATATTTTCAAAAACATATTTTTTGCTATCGACATCTGCAAGCTGGTAAGTAGGAACGTTTGGTAAGATAGGCTCTTCATTTAAATAATAACGAATCATATCCGGCACATATGTGTAAATGGCCTTATCATCTGCAACACCATTACCCATAGCATTTACAATGGCAACATTTCCCTTGCGGTATGCCCAGTAAATTCCGGGAACACCCAAAATACTGTCGGGCTTAAAAACGAGTGGATCAATAAATTCGTCATCAACCCTGCGGTATATAACATCAACCTGTTTTAATCCTTTTGTTGTTTTCATGTGCACATGGTTGTTATCTACTATAAGGTCCCGGCCTTCAACCAATTCAATTCCCATTAATCTCGCCAGCGTTGTATGTTCAAAATATGCAGAGTTATAAATTCCCGGTGATAACAGGATTACCGTAGGATTACTGATTTGCCTGTTGCCTAAAGCCAGTAAATTTCTATACAAGAGATCAGGATATTCTTTTACTGACCGTACATTATTCTTTGGAAGAAGGTCTGGAAAAATGCGATAGGTAATGCTCCTGTTTTCCAGCATATAAGAAACGCCGGAGGGTGTGCGCAGGTTATCTTCCAGTACATAGAACTTTCCATCATCATCTCTTATCAGGTCTACGCCCGACACATGTGTATAGATGTCGAACGGAACATCAACATTCATCATTTCTCTCAGAAAATTCGGGCAGGAATAAATTAGTTGCGACGGAATAATCCCATCGTGCAATACAAATTGCCGGTGGTAAATATCTTTCAGAAAAACATTAAGCGCTTTTAACCGTTGCTTTAAGCCTGCCTCTATCAAAGCCCATTCATCGCTGGTAATAATGCGTGGTATAATATCAAAAGGAAATATTTTTTCTATGCCCTCGCCACTGTTATAAACGGTGAATGTGATACCCTGGCTCATGAAAAGCTTTTTCGCCATTTCATCTTTATGAGTCATTTCGTCAGGCGGCAGATCGGCTATTACTGAAACGAAATTTTTATAAGGAGACCGGACGCCATTAACGCTAAACATCTCATCCCATACATTGGGCTGCTCCAGGTAAGATTGTAAAAGTGAATTCTGGCTCATTTGAATGAAAATACAAAAAATAATTTGCAGTAATTAAAACCTGGTATAATTAAATTAAAAAGGAACCTGGATTGTGGTATACTTCAACACCTTAAAAGGCGTAAAACTTCCAAACGGTTTCTTTCTGTTAATTCTTTTGGATATAATATTTCCATTTGCTTTTATTTGTTGAACTTAGGAGTGTGTTAAAATATTTTAGCAGGTATTCCATAATGAGACAGCAGGTAAAATTTTTAGGCTTTTTTTTGGTACTGGCTTTTGGTTTTCATTCTAAAATATTCTCCCAGTTATGCCAGGGCAGCCTGGGCGACCCGGTTGTCAATATCACCTTTGGCTCCGGTTCTAATCCCGGGCCCTCATTAGGCGGTTTAACTAATTATAGTTATATATCCGGGGATTGCCCCCAGGACGGATATTATACCATCGCGAACTCTACCAGTAGCTGTTTTGGTAATACATGGGCCACCGTATCACAGGATCACACTCCCGGTGACCTAAACGGATACATGATGGTTATAAATGCATCTTATAATCCCGGTGATTTTTTTGTAAAAACCGTCGATGGCCTTTGCCCAAATACAACTTACGAGTTTGCAGCCTGGATCTTTAACGTGCTACAGCCTTTTGCCTGCATGGGCCAGGGAATCAAACCCAATATTACCTTTAATATTGAAACCACATCAGGGACAATTTTGCAATCTTATCAAACAGGTGATATACCCGAAAACCCTGATTGGAAACAATACGGGTTCTTTTTTTCAACAACAACGGGAATAAGTTCGGTGGTATTGAGGATGACAAATAATGCACCCGGCGGCTGCGGGAATGATCTGTTATTAGATGATATTACTTTTCGCGCCTGTGGCCCTCTGGTTACTGCAAGTATTATTGGGGCACCTGATTCTGTTAATGTATGCACCGGCAATAATTCCATTTTTACTTTGCATGCAAATGTTTCTGCAGGATACAACGATCCTGTATATCAATGGCAGTCTACTACAAACAACGGTGTTTCCTGGGATAATATTGCAGGGGCTACCAATGTTACTTACGTAAGGCCGGCTATAACGACTCCCGGTGTTTATACCTACAGGTTAACGGTATCGCAGCGGAGTAATATGAATATTGTTTCCTGTTTGATTGCGTCTAACACGGTGGTAATAAGTGTAAATAAATATCCGGTACCTGCTGCGTCCAGCCGCGGCAATTGTACAGGAGATACATTATCCCTGAATGCCGATGATGGGGTGTTGTTTTCATGGAAGGGCCCTATGAATTTTGTAAGCGCTGACCAGTCTCCGTTTATTCCTAAAGCTGTCACTGGTAACAGTGGTATGTATTATGTGAAAGTAACGTCTGACAAAGGTTGTGCAAGCACAGATTCAACCATAGTAAGACTAAATAACAGGCCCGAGGTAAATGCAGGCGGTGATGCAGCCGTTTGTGAGGGATCAGGTATTCAGCTGCATAGTACAGGCAATAATATAACATCATACCAGTGGAGCCCCGCCTCAGAAATTTCTAATCCAAATATTCCAAACCCGGTAGCCCTTCCCCAGGAAACTACTGAATATATTCTTACAGTAGCCAATATTGAATGTAAAGTATCTGACTCTGTTTTGGTTGTGGTAAATAAAAATCCAAAGGCTGATGCAGGACCTGATAAAGTCATCATCGAGGGACAGTCTGCTGTTTTGAATGGTGCTGCAGGCGGGACTGACATAGCTTACGAATGGACACCGGCTGAATTTATGACGGCGCCTGGAATACTTGCTCCTTCTGTAAATCCGCCTGAGAGTGAAGTGTACACATTACGTGTAACATCAGGTAAAGGATGCGGAACCGCTACAGATACTGTACTTGTAAAAGTTTTTAAGAAAATATTTATCCCGAATGCTTTTACTCCCAATAACGACGGGATAAATGATACATGGTTTATAGAAACGCTGGAAGCTTATCCTCATGCTGAGGTAAAGGTCTTCAACAGGTATGGCCAAATGGTTTTTGATAACAATGGATTTAATAAACCCTGGGATGGAATATTCAAAGGTGTACTCCTTTCCCCGGGAGCTTATGTATACATTGTAGATTTGAAGAATAATTCGCCAATCATAAAAGGTGTTGTGTTTATTATATTGTAAGGATGCTTGCTGCAGATTTATAACCGAATAAAATTCGTGGCTTGAAAACTATACCGGCAGAAATTACAATACCTCAATGCAATTAGCTCGCATCTATTTTTTCCTTCACCTGTGCTGAGGTAGGTACGGGAATTATTTGAAAATCTGCCAGGTCAATCCAATGTTGAATCCACTCGTGGATTTTTTCTTCTGTATCACTTTCCATCACCTGGTAGCATATTTTTATCTTTTCATCGATCCAACTGTTGATATAATGAACTCCCGCGGGCAATTGCCTGCCTTTCTCTTCAAATCTTTTATACAACTCTTTCACTTTGTTGGGCCGAAATGTTTCGATTATCATATACAACATACGTAAAGCCTGACATGTTATTGGTGGATCGAAGTTAAGTTATCAAAGCTTTACCGGCAAACCCGGAACAAAATCAACCATCATGATAATAAAAACTATTAAGTATTTTAGTGCTGTGTAAACTGTATTCTGTCGCTTGGTTTATAACACCATCCGATAGCTATCGGATGGTGTTATCGTTTTACGCCTTTTTATTCTTAATATAACAATAGTTAGTTTGTTCACTTTTTAAATACATCATTTATGAATACTTCACGCCGCACATTTATTAAACACAGCGGTATAGCGCTTGCAGGTTCTGCCATGCTCCCGGGTATTATTTTGCATGAAAAAAAAAGGGAAGATCATATTGTAGGCATCCAGCTATACACTGTAAGAGATGATATGAAAAAAGACCCTGCAGCTACCTTAAAACGACTGGCAGAAATGGGTTATAAGTATGTAGAGCACGCAGGCTATGAAAACCGGAAGTTCTATGATTATTCGATACCGGATTTTAAAAAGCTTTTAAATGATAATGGGCTGAAAATGGAAAGTGGACACAGCTTTCTTGGTGCAAAGCAGTGGGATAAACCAAAGCATGATTTTACAGATGAATGGAAATATACAATAGAAGATGCGGCGGCAGTTGGAATGAAATATGTGATAAGCCCCGGTGTAGATGAAGACCTTTGTAAAAGTGCGGATGATTTTAAATGGTATATGGAATTGTTTAATAAAACCGGCGGGTTGTGTAAAAAATCAGGAATAACTTTTACCTATCACAACGAAAGCTACGAGTTCAATCACAGTCTTGATGGCACGGTACTTTACGACCTACTTCTTAAGATGGCAGATCATTCTTTGGTTGCGCAACAAATAGATATCGGCAATATGTATGAGCCTGGAGGAAGGCCTTTGGATTATTTAAAACGTTATCCCGGAAGATTTGCTTTAATGCATGTTAAAGACGAAATAAAAAGAAACACACCTGGTCAAAATGGGGAAGTATATGAAAGCACCCTGCTGGGTAAAGGAGTAATAGGAGTAAAAGAGGTAATTGAAATAGCCGCTAAATCAGGTACTAAATATTTTATAATAGAACAGGAATCTTACCAGGAGAAAACCCCACTTGAATGTGCAGATCAAGATTTAAAAGCGATGAAAAAATGGAAATTTTGATGAATTGGTCAATCTTATTTTAACTGGTAAGTAATGGTTTTATAAATCACATACCCCCGGGCAGTGATTCCATGAATGGTTACGGTATAATTGCCGGGAATATCATTGGTGTAAAAGCCAATCGATGCTTTACCATCTTTATCAGTAAAAATATTTCCATTCCAATAAATAGTGCGGCGTAAATCTGTGCCGGTGGTTATATCCTGTTTTTTTGAATCGTAAGACGGCATTATAAAAACCGGTGGGTCCTGGTATCCCTTTGCAAAAAAAGTTTTTAAAGTATTGTTTGCGCCATCAATATTAGTTTCCCGGTATTTATTGGTAGTATTTACCAGTATCACTCCATTTGATCCACGTACACCGTAAGCAGAGCCCTGGGGGCCGGTAAGCACCTCAATAAAATCTATCGTGCGGCTGTTTAAGCTGTTTAAGTAATTGAGAACAGGGCTTGTACCTGACCCATCCAGGGACACAGCAATGCTAACTCCATTTACGATTACCATAGGTTCGGAAGTTGCGTCTACACCGCGTATAGTTGTAGGTCCCCCCGAAACCAGGAATCCATTTAGTAGCTTTAAACCAGACATTGACAATACGGCATTACCAACAGTGCCATTCCCCGCGTTTTGAATTTCCTTTCCGGGAATAATACGGGAAAAAGCGCTTACTCTTTTACTCTTATCATAGCCCAATTCATTTACCTTACTTATTTCTACAGGTTTCAGTAATACTTTTCCTGTTCCAAAAAAAGAAGAGTCCATGTATTGATCCATAAGGGCTGGCTGCATTATAAATTTGCGTCTATGCGTATCCGTTATCATCATCCGCGGAAATTTAAGTGTATCCAGCTTTACTTTCCAGCTTTCAGGATTGCCTGTATTATTCAGCGACTGGAGCGTGAACATGGTGCTGTCAGGATAATCTGTTAAAGGAAAACTAAACCTGCCGTGCGTATCTGTTGTATCTGTTTCAAAAAAATTATTTCCGGTTTTTGAGAGAAGCGAAATTACCTTGTCGGGCAGGGGATCACTATTTCTATCGTGTAGAGTGCCCCGTATATAAAGCAGGCTGTCGTCATTACCAACGGGCAGACTTGTTGACCTGTTACTCATAATATTCCTATAAACATTATTTTTTGCAAGCATCAATAAATCCAGCTCTTCATCCGTGTGGTTATTGTCTTCTGATAACGACCAGTCGCCGGAATATTTTTCATCTTTTTCCAAAGGTTTTATAAAATGATCTTCTGTTACGGATACTGAGAATGATCCTGTCACGGGAAGGCCTGTGGCATCGCTAAGAGATATATTTATAATTGCTTTATCTCTTTTGTCATATACATTTTTATTCATTTCAGCCTTTACTGTTATACCTTCTTTAGTATACACACTTCTTTCGCTTAATAATTTTATGTTATTGTCAAACAGGAAAAAGGTTGCTGTTCCGGGAGGAAATTTGTTGGAAGGAATATTCAATTCATAATTGCCATTGCCAATACTTGCGAAACACAGACTGTCTTTTGAAACAGCAATCAAATAAGTTTTAAAAGTGTCGCTGTAGATAGAATCCTCCAGCAGTACCCTTATTCTTTTGCTACCATCTTTTTGTGACGAAACCGATACCTGTGCACCAAAAGAATTGAATGGCGGGAGAGGGTAACTGTATTCTTTACCATTCCAGGTAATGTAAGCGGTATATTTTCTGTGCCGGTAAGGTTCAAATTCGAATTTTGACAAACCATCTGTATTGGTTGTAAAATTCGCGGTTAAAGAGTCGTGGTTGTCTTTGATAGTACCAGCAACCGAAACAGGATTTTCATTTTTGCCTGTAATGCGCACGGCAACAACCGAGGAGGCACCTGTAATCATTATTCCACCTTCAGGATAAAAATTCACCTCTGGAATATCACCTGCTAAAGATGCGTTTGCTTTTTTGTTTTTTTCAACAGCTATTTTATTTTGATTGTACACATACACGGGCTGTTCTGCAAAATTGCCTGCATCCGGCAATTGCATATGTTTTGTATAAGCCCGCAACCAGTAATAACCGGTGGCCAGGCTATCGGGGAGAAAAAGCCGTCCGTTTAACTCTTGAAATCCTGCATGTAGCAGTAACTGGTTCAGAACCTTATTTTCCTCATTCACCAGGTCAACAAAAACTGCCTGGCTCTGCATACTTACCTTCTGCGTTGCGCTATTCACAATAAAAACCCTGAACCAAAGCGGTTCTCCTGCTGTGTAGATCGATTTATCTGTTGTAATATAAGATTGCTCTTTTTTTTCACCCCTCATCTTTGATATCAATAGCCCGGACAAAGAATCAAGAGTATTAACAGCAACAGTTTGCGAATTTGAAGATAATGCTATAAGTAAAAAAAAGAAAGGCAGTAGGTTTCGTACATAAAACATTCAGTGAGTTTTTTGTAATATAAGATTATTTTAAAAGATATTACCCCTGATTTCTGAATACAATATACTATTTACGCCTGGCTATTAAGTTATTTTCCGGCTTGTTGTTCCAGTCATTCTTTCTGTAAAGCAAAGTATAACTGGCAGGGCTAAACGTAACCGGGATATACTGTAATTTGCATGTAATTACCCTTCTTTTCTTCCTCATCCGGTAAAATTTTGCTATTTTACAGAAGCAACATCGGATATCAGAATTTATTTCTACTATGTTAAAATCCCTGGCCCTGCAAATAATCCTGTTTCTTTGCTGCGAGTCATTATTTTGCCAGGGGAATGTAACTACTTCGTGTGGTGAAAAAGAACTAATGGAGCATTTTTATTTCACGCATCCGGAGTACAAAGTACTGAATGATAAGATTGAAAAATCGTTATACGAACGCAACAGGCAAATCCATTCCGGCCAGTTAAGGCCACAAAGGCTAAATGGTATTGTAACACTGCCGGTAGTGGTCCACATAATTCATAACAACGGTGCAGAGAACATTAGTGATGCTCAGGTGTTACAAGGCATAAGTAATCTAAATTCGGCCTATGCCAATATTGGTTACTACGATCCTTCCGATGGTGTAAATACACAGATACAATTTTGCATGGCACAACGCGATCCTGCCAATAATCTTACTAACGGCATTACAAGAAATGTTTCTCCTTATACTGTGATGGGCGGTGCCAACTATTATTTCGACGATCAAATTGTAAAAAATATTAACCGGTGGAATCCTCTTTGCTATATTAATATATGGCTGGTAAAAAGCATTCCTGGTAGCGTGATAGGTTATGCTTACCTGCCTCCCGCGCATGGCAGCGATGTGGATGGTATCGTAGAAGAGGCGGCATATTTCGGTACTTCGGGTGCAAACGATGTAGTTGTAGCTCATGAAATGGGACACTATCTTGGATTGTACCACACATTTGAAGGCGGATGTACGAACAATGATTGCGCAAGTGAGGGCGATAAAGTTTGTGATACCCCTCCTGACCAATCCACATCAGGAATTTCCTGTACATCTTCTGTCAATAGCTGTACGTCAGATGTGTTGTCTGGTTTCGCAACGGATCAGAATGACCTTACCACTGATTATATGGATTATGGCAATTTCTATTGCATGAAGGTTTTTACACAAGGGCAGGCCAACAGGATGAACTGGTTCCTGCAAAATGTGAGACAGAGTTTATTAAATTGTAAATCGTGCATGCTCCCCTGTCCTTTACCTGTTACGGCCGGTTTCATAACTCTCGGTCTGCCCATTAATGCAGGCACAGGCTATGTATTTACCAATACCTCTGTAAATGCTGCCACTTATGAATGGTATGTAAACGGCATGTTACAAAGTACCGCCTTTAATTTTAATTATACATTTCCCGCTGTTGGTAACTATGCCGTTAAACTAATCGCCAAATCAGGAAATACGCTCTGCTATGACGCGACAAAAACCATTACCATTGTTGCGGCATGCGGCGTTTTCGCAAAGTTTACCAAATCATCAGCAATTGTTACAGCCGGTTCTAATATAAATTTCACCAACACTTCTACCGGCGCCGGCAGTTTTGAATGGGTTGTAAATGATGTTTTACAAAGTACATCCAATAATTTCCTCTATACGTCTTCCCTGGCAGGCAGGTATATTATAAAATTAATGGCCAAAAATATTTCTGCAAATTGCAGCGACGAATATATAGATACGGTGGAATACACCTGTCCCTTATCTGCTGATTTTACGCCTTTATTGGATACGGTTGACATTAATAAGCCTGTAACATTCAATAGTACGGGACCTGTTGCAACAACTTATCAGTGGTTGGTAAATGGTATAGCCGAAGGTTCCGGCCCAACATTTACTTATACATTCAACGTTAGAGGTTCATATGTTATCCAATTAATTGCCGGTAATGGCACCTGTTCTTCTGCCAGGAACGGTGTGGTAATAGTTGCGGACAAATGCGGTAACAAACAATTCCTGTTTCAGGGATCATATGCTGTTGGCACAACGAGTGATATGAATGATATAAGGGCGACTGCCGACGGCGGAAGCGTTTTAGCGGGGAGTATAAATGCAGCAGGGTCTTCACAAACCATGCCTGCGATATTAAAACTTGACGGAAGCGGAAATGTTCAGTGGATGAATACCTATACAAATAATGCCGCCTGGGGTGCTTTCAATAAAATTAAGACAACGCGTGATAAAGGCTATATTGCTATTGGCACTACTTCAGGCAATGACAATATCAGTAAAATCCTTATTGTAAAAGCCTTATCGACAGGCGCCATTGAATGGAGCAGGGAACTGCGCCCGGATAGTAATCAAATAATTGGTACTGATATTATACAGTCAACAGACGGATATTATTATTTTACAGGGAGTATATATATTAGTGGCGGGATAACATTTGCGGATGCAATAGTTGGTAAATTAACTGCCACCGGAAATATTGCCTGGATGAATACCTATGATGCAGGTTCTAATGAGCAGGCCTTTGGCTTATCAGATGATGCGAGTCAATTAATAGTTTGTGGTGAAAAATATGACCAATCCTCAGTTAATGGATTATTATTAAAAATAAACAAAGCTGACGGAAGCCCCGCATGGTCAAAAACCTATCAACCTGCTAATGAAGTTTTCAACAGCGTAATGGTAATACCAGGTGGCTATTATATTGATGCGGAAAGAAATGTTTCTTCCACCAATTTATTTACGGATCATGTTTATCACATGACAGATGCGACTGGTAACCTCACCTATTCAAAATATATACGTCCCTTTGGAACAACCCAGGGAATAGGATGGGCGTCATCATTTGTAAAACCCGATGGCAATATTATAAGTATTACTTCGCCCGGTTTTGGCGGCACTTACCAGGATTTTTTGATACAGGAAATAAATCCCTCATCTCGTATTGTTTGGACAAAAAAATATAATCGCCCGGATACCTGGATGCTCTCGGGAGCGCTTTCAGCTGACAACGGATTGTTGTTACAGGGTTTTGTTAATGCAGGCGGCGCAGTTCCTTATTTTTTAACCTATGTAATGAAGCTGGATAGTGAAGGTAATAGTGGAAGTTGTCCTTCAGAAAATGCGCAGGTGGAATTACTTTCCGCCCAATATAATACGATGGATGTAAATTTTTCTGCAAAACAACTTCGGCCGCAAATTATAAGCAATCACATCGCAACTTCAGCCAACGTAATTGTAAATACTATATGCCAATTCACAACATGCGATTCAACCATCGCCAAAGATTCATGTAAAGATTGTAACATTTTACAGTTATCCGGAAAGGATACTATTTGCAACCTGGGGAATATCATTCCTTTCAAAGCCCTCAGAAACCCTTTGTGCAGTTTGCCTGTGCAGTGGAGTATTGATACGTCTTTCGCGATAATTATTTCATCCGATGATTCAACCGCTGAAGTAAAATTTAAAAAAGAAGGCGCCGTAAAATTATTTGGTCAATTTGCTGCAACATGTGATTCTATCAGGGATAGTTTACAAATAAATATCTTCACTTCCCCCGATCATATCAATCTCGGAATTGATATTCAACTTTGTAAATTCAGCACTTTGAAGTTAAGCGCAGGAAGTGGGTTTAAAACCTACTTATGGAATGACGGATCAGTTGATTCTACATTGACCGCTTATATAACCGGGCGGTATTTTGTGAAAGCCGTGGACTATTGTGACAACACCTACTTTGATACCATAAATATTTCGCAGGCCCCGGATATTATTTTTGACCTGGGCCCTGGCCTGGAAAAATGCGATAACGATACACTTACTATTACCGCACCGGGAAGCTTTTCCAAATATACCTGGAGCCCTGATTATAATATTAACACGATCGATGGCAGCACGGTTAAAGTGTGGCCGGCTGTTGATACCAGTTATAGTGTTGTTGCCGAAGTAACACAGGGATGTACCGCTATTGATACGATTCGTATTACAATAAACAGGTCTGAACCCATTAATATTGGCAATGATACCAGTTTTTGTATTGGAGGTAGCGTAATTTTTAAAGCACCCGGCGGGTTTGTAGACTATAAATGGCAGGATGCTTCTGCAGGGCAAACATTTACTGCCACCCAAAAAGGAATATATTGGGTGAATGCTACCAATACCAACGGTTGTATTTCAAAAGACACAGCGGAAGTAAAAGAGGCCTGGTCATTGCCGGTTGTTTCACTCGGGGATGATCTTGATATTTGTTTTAATGAAATACATGTCTTTAATGCAGGCGCTGGTTTTAAATCTTATTTGTGGCAGGACAATTCAACTAATGCTACGTATAGTACAGGGCAAACAGGCATATACCGGGTACAGGTAACGGACAAAAATGGTTGCAAAAATGCAGACACAGTAAGCATCATAGCCTATAAGCCCGTACCTCAAAATTTTCTTGATGCATCTGTTGCAATATGTGCCGGCAGAAATAATGAGTTACAAGCGATTGGTGTATGGATGTCTTACCTGTGGAGTAATAATGCTAACGGATCATCTATAACAATAACCAGCCCCGGCGATTACTGGCTGGAGGTAAGCAATGCAGAAGGTTGCACTGCAAGAGATACTATTAAAGTAATCGCTAAAGACTGCATAAACAGTATTTACTTTCCGAATGCTTTCACACCTAATAACGATGCGAGGAACGACATTTATAAACCAACTGTGATGGGAGTGTTGAAAAGAATGGGCCTCACTATCTACAACCGCTTTGGTGAAAAGGTATTTGAATCTACCGATCCTTTAAAAGGATGGGATGGCACATATAAAGGCAGGTTACTGGACACTGATACATTTGTATGGTATTGCAGCTACCAGTTTGTAGGCGGCCAGGTTATAAGGGAAAAGGGAACTATAGTTTTAATAAGATAACGGAAAGCTGATCTATTTGATCTCTCTTCCGGGGTCGAATTGTTTTTTCAATCTTCAATTTCAGATTTTAGAAATAATTTTTTAAATGTATAATGATACAACTGGCTAGTACCGTCAGAGACAGGAAAAGCGTTAATGAACATCCAGCCTTCCTTTCCCATATAATTCAATGCATCGATCACGGTGTTAAATTTCTTCAATTTACCTTCATCTGTTTTTAGCCTGGTGTCTTTCCAAAGTTTTTTTTCTTCTCCATAATTTATGGCAATGGTAACTTTATTGCTTAGCATCCTGGGTGTAGCAACCAGTTCGCAATATTGCTCAATTTTTACTTCATCTTTCTGCGAAAATGATGCAGCCGATATAAATAAAATGATACCAGTCAGGATAATTTTTTTCATTTTTTAGATTTTATTTCAAAAAAGATTTTATTCATTCTTTTAATGATGCGAAAGTCGCCTCCCTGATAAATATTTTTCTCTTATTATTTCATACACAGGCTTATTATTTACCTTGCTTTCGAGCCATGAAATAATATCGAGATAAGCAAAAGCTCTTGTTTCAAATTTGCTTTTTTCGAACTGCTTAATAGTATCCAGCAGCTTTTCAAATTCCGGCTGCAGTTTTCTTGCAGAGAGATAAAATGATTTGCGTAAAAATTTAAACATCTCTTCTTCAACAAGGCTCAGGTTTTGCATCTTAGCCATAAAGCGGTAAACAGATTTGATGAGGTATTCCAATAATTGAAAATTGCCAAGCTCATAGTGGGAGATAAGATGCAGCAATCGTGCATAGCATTGTAAATCGTTCCTGAGATCAACTTTCCAGTTGATAATTTTATTTAGGTAATCTATGGCGGTTCCATAGTCGCCCGCACCAAAATATAAAGAGGCGATCTTGTAATAGAAAACAAGGATACGATGAAGATCGAGATAGATAGTAAACTCTTTAATCTGTTGAATAATATCAGGAACAATTTCTAATCCTTCTTTAAAAGTCCCTTCGAGGAAATGCTGGTTAATTTTTGCAGTATAGAGATAAATAAAAACCTGTACCTGGTTATTATTATTTTGTTTCACTATGTCGGAATCCCTGAAGCTTTCAAACAGCTTAAGTGTCTTGCCAAAACCTTTATAATTTCTTAAAGTGAAATGTGCATTTAATAAATTATGAAGGCCCTTTATGTAATTGGCAGTTTCAATTTCTATCATTAAAGGTGCATTTGTAAACAGGTCCACCCACTTTTGTGTATAGCGGTAATACAATAAAAAATCCTGTCTTATAAAAGTATACCAGCAATAACTTTGGTTAAAGTATAGTTTTTCATAAAATCCTTCCGGCTGTTTAATATCATCGCTAAGGTTTTCATTAAAATAAGTCTCCACTTCTTTCTCATCGTTTTTATTTCTTGCATGCCCGTTCTTAATGTACCAGCTATATAATTGAAGGGAAAGATTGGATAGTTTTGTAACCTTAACGAGCATTGCATTGGTATCGTTCGATTCGCTGGTTAATGCGTCAGCCCTATCCTGTATGCTCCTGGTAATATGGAGTGCTTCAATTTTCTTTTCCAGGAATAATATGCCTGTAAGAAAGCTCACCTGGTTGTGTGCCTTTGCATTTTCTTTTACCCTGTCAAGTATCCGGAGGCTTTGCAGGTAAAGGCCTTTGTTATAAAGTATTCTTGCATAATCTAATTGTTCATGAAGCTGGATGTCTATATTGTCATTGCTTTCAAGTACGCGCAGGCTGGCAAGTATTTGCCTGTAGAGATGCGCTTTCATATTTGAAAGCTGTTCTTTTTTTATGGATACTGTTTTATTGATGAGTTCTTTCTCATCATACTCTTTCATTTTATCTAATGCGTCAAATAACTGAACACTTTTAAGATCATTGTTGGACGTATTTCTTTTAACATATAGCTTAAAATTCCTCTTTTCCGACTTTTGAAGCGAATGAATCAGTTGGAATAATGAATCTGTTGATCTGTTGGGCATCGTATTAATTTTACCTTGAATAGTAGTGATAGCAAGGCTTTTGCAAAATTACTCATCATTTCGGCAATGTAAATTTCTGCTATTTTGTTTAAATTGTATCTGTTATATAATTTACTTTCATACATATAGAAACGGGTTGCTTTTTATTTTGACCTTATTTTTTTCTCCAGATCGTATTTCTATGAATAAAATAATAATTTTTGACACGACTCTTCGCGACGGCGAGCAGGTACCGGGATGCAAGCTTAATACCAAAGAAAAAATTGAACTTGCCCTGGATCTTGAACAACTGGGCGTTGATGTTATTGAAGCGGGATTTCCGATATCAAGCCCGGGAGATTTTTTATCGGTAACCGGGATTTCAAAAAGTATCACCAAAGCCACAGTTTGTGCATTAAGCAGGGCTGTGGAAAAAGATATCATGGTTGCAGGTGATGCATTGAAATATGCGAAGCATCCACGCATCCACACAGGCATAGGCACATCAGACCTGCATATAAAAAGCAAATTTAATTCTACACGCGAAGATATTTTAGAAAGGGCGATTCAATGTGTTAAATGGGCCAGGAATTTTACGGATGATATAGAATTTTATGCTGAGGATGCCGGAAGAACAGACAATGAATACCTGGCCAGGGTGATAGAAGCCGTGATAAAAGCCGGTGCAACAACCGTAAATATTCCTGACACTACCGGTTATTGCCTGCCTTATCAATACGGTGAAAAGATAGCCTACCTTATAAATAACGTTCCCAATATCGACAGGGCGGTTATTTCATGTCATTGTCATAATGATCTTGGCCTGGCTACTGCAAATTCTATTGCGGGTATAATGAATGGAGCAAGGCAAATTGAATGTACTATTAATGGTTTGGGCGAAAGAGCAGGTAATACATCGCTGGAAGAAGTAGTAATGATCATAAAGCAACACAAACACCTGGGATTTTATACCAATATAGAATCAGCACAATTAAATCCCATGAGCAGGAAAGTGTCTGATGTTATGCGTATGCCTGTGCAACCTAATAAGGCTATTGTAGGCAGCAATGCATTTTCACATTCTTCGGGCATTCACCAGGATGGATTTTTAAAAAATGCACTTTGCTATGAAATTATTACTCCAGAAGAAGTGGGCGCAGACAGCTCGAAAATTGTTCTGACAGCAAGAAGTGGACGCAGTGCACTGGCTCATCGTTTTCAAAAACTGGGCTACCAGTTTGACCGCAACGATGTTGATATATTATATGAACGGTTTTTACACGTGGCTGATAATAAAAAAGTGGTGGAAGACGCGGATCTTTCAGCACTCGCAAACACTTACCAGCCAAAGAAATTAGCTACAACTTAGTTTCATGCAGTTTAGTTTTATGTAGTGTGGGGCATTATCCCCCACATTTTAAAAAAGAGAAAATGGGAAAAACACTATTTGAAAAGATTTGGGAGAAGCACCTGGTAAAATCAATACCGGGCGGGCCTGATGTTTTATACATTAATAAGCATTTTATTCATGAGGTAACGAGCCCGCAGGCATTTGCAGGAATCGAAAAAAGAGGATTGCAATTATTAAGACCTGAAAACGTGGTAGCCACAGCAGATCATAACGTGCCTACCATAAACCAGCATCTTCCTATAAAAGACTATCTCTCAAGAATGCAGGTTGACCAGCTTATTGAGAATTGTAAAAAACATCATATTGAATTGTATGGCCTTGGTCATCCT
Source organism: Ginsengibacter sp. (assembly GCA_040005125.1). Lineage (GTDB taxonomy): Bacteria > Bacteroidota > Bacteroidia > Chitinophagales > Chitinophagaceae > Ginsengibacter. The sequence goes on along the minus strand of JBDTZL010000264.1, from coordinate 9,029 downwards.
TACCAGGGCATCGTTCATGTTATCGGCCCGGAACTGGGGATTACGCAACCTGGTATGACCATCGTTTGTGGTGACAGCCATACTTCCACCCATGGTGCCTTTGGCTCAATTGCTTTTGGTATAGGAACCAGTGAAGTGGAAATGGTTTTTGCAAGCCAATGTATTATGCAAAGTAAGCCAAAACTTATGCGAATCAATGTAAACGGCACTTTGAACAAAGGTGTGGTTTCAAAAGATATTATTCTTTATATCATTTCAAAAATTTCAGCCAGCGGTGCCACGGGTTACTTTGTGGAGTATGCCGGGCCTGCTATCCGCGCGCTTTCAATGGAATCAAGAATGACCATTTGCAATATGAGTATTGAAATGGGAGCACGAGGAGGAATGATAGCACCTGATGAAACCACTTTCGAATATATGAAAGGAAGGGAATTTGCGCCCGCGGGAGATGAATGGGAGAAAAAACTTAAAGAATGGAAGCAACTATATTCTGATGAAGACGCTTCATTTGACATTGAAATAAATATTGATGCGAATGACATTGAGCCCATGATAACATATGGAACAAATCCCGGCCTTGGGATTTCTATAAACGGGTTTATACCGGTGGGCGAAAGCATTGCTGATGAAGGAGAGCGCAGAAATATTATCAAAGCGCTTGAGTACATGGGCTTACAACCGGGACAATCTTTAAAGGGAATGCCGGTACAAAATGTTTTTATAGGAAGCTGTACCAATTCAAGAATTGAGGATCTGCGTTTAGTGGCTTCCGTTATAAAAGGCAGGAAGAAAAATGAGAATGTAAAAGTGATGATCGTACCGGGCTCACAGCAGGTAGCCGCTCAAATTGTAGCCGAGGGCCTCGATGTTATTTTTACTGAAGCTGGTTTTAAAATCCGCCAGGCCGGTTGCAGTGCATGTCTTGGCATGAATGAGGATAAGATTCCAGCGGGTGAATATTGCGTTTCGACCAGTAACAGGAATTTTGAGGGACGGCAAGGTGCTGGCGCGCGAACCTTACTGGTGAGCCCTCTTACCGCCGCCGCCACCGCAATTACCGGAGTTATTACCGACGTTCGTGAATTATTAAATTAATAGCATGCAGCCTTTAAAAAACATACATAGCACCTTTGTCCCTTTTCCTATGGAAAATATTGACACCGACCAGATAATTCCCGCGAGATTTCTAAAAGCAACTACGCGTGATGGTTTTGGCAAAAACCTTTTTCGCGACTGGAGGTATATAAAGGATGATGAAAATCAGCCTAAAACTGATTTTATTTTGAATAAGCCTGAATATACGGGGAGTATTTTGGTTGCGGGAAAAAATTTTGGTTGCGGTTCTTCACGGGAGCACGCAGCATGGTCCATCGTTGATTATGGATTCAATGTAGTAGTGTCGAGCTTTTTTGCAGATATTTTTAAAAATAATGCATTGAATAACGGAGTCTTACCCGTGCAGGTTACCGATGATTTCCTGCAAAAAATTTTCGCACTGGGTAAAACATCAACACTTACGATTGATGTTGACAAACAAATCATCATTATAGATGAAACAGGAGAAACGGAAACATTTGACATTAATAATTATAAAAAAACCTGCTTATTAAATGGCTTCGATGATATTGATTATCTCATAAATATCAAAGATGAAATAACAGCTTTTGAAAAACAACTCGTTTAACAGATCATGAATAAGAATATTGCGGTGATACCGGGTGATGGCATTGGGCCTGAAGTGACAAGGCAATCGATAAAGGTTTTGAATGCGGTTGCATCAAAGTTTCATCACCAGTTTAATTTTACATTTGGCCTTATGGGTGCTGTTGCTATTGATAAAACAGGCGACGCGTTGCCGCAACACACCATTGATTTATGCCTGGAAAGTGATGCCATTTTATTTGGCGCCATCGGTCATCCTAAATATGATAATGATCCTTCTGCAAAAGTTCGCCCTGAAGAGGGGTTACTAAGGCTCAGGAAAGAATTACAATTGTTTGCCAATATCCGCCCCGTAACAACTTATGCTTCTTTACATCATTTGTCACCTTTAAAAGAAAAACAACTGCGCAATGTTGATTTTGTTATCTATCGCGAATTAACCGGCGGAATTTATTTTGGGAAAAAGGAAACAAATGCTGCAGGTACAGAAGCGTCTGACCTTTGTATTTACAACAAAAATGAAATTGAGCGCATTGCGCACCTTGCATTTGCGGCTGCTCAGCAACGTAGAAAAAAATTGACCCTTGTAGATAAAGCCAACGTTCTTGAAACATCAGGGCTGTGGAGAAAAACAGTACAATCAATGGCGCCTTCTTATCCTGATGTTCAGGTTGATTATATGTTTGTAGATAATGCTGCTATGCAAATAATAGTTAATCCAAAACAGTTCGATGTAATGCTTACTGAAAATATGTTTGGGGATATTTTGAGTGATGAAGCAAGTGTCATCAGTGGTTCGTTAGGTTTATTGCCATCAGCGTCTGTTGGTGTTTCGTCTTCTTTATTTGAGCCTGTGCATGGTTCATATCCGCAGGCGGCAGGTAGGGATATCGCCAACCCCATTGGCTCTGTATTGTCCGCTGCTATGATGCTGGATCATTTTGGATTACCGGCAGAAGCAGAGGAGGTAAGAGAAGCAGTTGAATGGACATTAACCCATGGCTTTGTATCAAAGGATATTGATCCTGTGAACTTTCACTTTACATCTTCGATCGGCGAATTTGTGAGTGATTATATCGGTAATGATTTTCCGTTAAATATTAATTCAAAAAATATCGCATATGGAAAAGCAACCATTATTTAAAATAACACAGAACATTTAATTATCATGTATTACAACGAGAATACTTTTGTTTATCTGAATGGAAAAATTGTAAAAGCCGGAGAAGCAAAAATTGATCTGTACAGTCAAACGCTTCATTATGGCTATGGTGTTTTTGAAGGTATCCGTTCTTATAAAACAGCTGCGGGGAAGACAAAGATTTTTAAAGAAGTTGAGCATTTTCAAAGATTAAAAAATTCTGCTGAAGCGCTTAACCTTCCTTATATATGGTCAGGTGATGAATTGATACATGCTGCCTATGAAGTATTAAGCCGTAATAATTTACAGGATGCGTATATAAGGCCCCTTGTGTATGCTCCGGCCAACATGGCATTTCATCCCAATAAAGAATCTCTTATTGTAATTGAGACCTGGGAAATGCAGCCTTTTTTGGGAGAAAAATTATTACGGGTTATGACATCTTCTTTTGAGCGGCCTAATCCAAAAGGATTCAAAATTGAGGCGAAGGCGACAGGGCATTATGTAAATTCTATCCTGGCCAGCCAGGAAGCCAAAACAAAAGGATATGATGAAGCATTGCTGAATGATGTAACTGGATTTGTAGCCGAGGGCCCCGGTGCCAATATTTTTATTGAAAATAATGGCGCCCTGTTTACACCTCAGCGTGGCAACATTTTACCGGGCATAACAAGAGCAACTATTTTAGAAATATGTGGGGCGCTCGATATCCGGGTTATAGAAAAACAGATTACCCCGGAAGAAATTCATGGTGCCGATAGTGCATTTTTTTGTGGTACTGCGGCTGAAGTGATTGGCATAGCAACCCTTGATGATGTTCCATTCAAAAAGCAATGGAGCGAAACCTTAGGAGCTCAAATTCAAAAAGCTTATAAAAATCTTGTTGTAGAAAAAGAATATAAATTTTCTGAAACTTTAGTATGACAGAATTAAACAAATACAGTAAAACGATAACACAGGACCCAACACAACCTGCGGCCCAGGCTATGTTTTATGGCATCGGCTTAAATGATGATGATCTTAAAAAAGCGCAGGTTGGAATCGTGAGCATGGGTTATGATGGCAACACCTGTAACATGCATTTAAATGAGTTGGCAAAGATCGTGAAGATGGGAGTGTGGGATAATGATTTGGTGGGCCTCATTTTTAATACGATTGGAGTGAGTGATGGCATGAGTAACGGTACAGATGGCATGCGCTATTCATTGGTGAGCCGCGATATAATCGCAGATTCTATTGAGGCCGTTTGTGGCGCGCAATATTATGATGCACTGATAGCTGTGCCGGGCTGTGATAAAAATATGCCGGGCTCCGTTATGGCAATGGGAAGATTGAACCGCCCTTCCATAATGGTATACGGTGGCACGATTGCTCCCGGTCATTATAAAGGCCAGGACCTGAACATTGTTTCAGCATTTGAAGCGCTCGGACAAAAAATAGCGGGTAAGTTGAGCGAAGAAGATTTTAAAGGAATCGTGCAACATTCATGTCCCGGTGCAGGAGCATGTGGTGGTATGTACACTGCCAACACCATGTCGAGCGCTATTGAAGCATTGGGGATGAGCCTGCCTTATTCATCTTCAAATCCCGCATTGAGTGAGGCTAAAAAAAATGAGTGTCATGCGGCAGGAAAAGCTATTCGTCTTTTACTTGAAAACGATATTAAGCCATCCGATATTATGACGAGGAGGGCGTTTGAAAATGCTATCACCGTAATAATGGCTTTGGGTGGAAGTACGAATGCTGTACTGCATTTAATTGCTATGGCCAAAAGCGTTGATGTTGTTGTAACGCAGGACGATTTTCAAACGATAAGTGACAGGGTACCGGTTTTAGCCGATCTAAAACCAAGTGGAAAATATTTGATGGAAGACCTTCATCATATTGGCGGTGTTCCTGCAGTGATGAAATATTTATTGCAAAAGCAATTGTTACATGGTGATTGTTTAACAGTCACCGGTAAAACTATAGAACAGAATCTTCAGCATGTGCCTGATCTGAATTTTGAAACGCAAAAAATAATTTTTCCTATTGAATCGCCTATAAAATCAACGGGCCACCTGCAAATTTTATATGGCAATTTAGCCGAAGGCGGAAGTGTTGCAAAAATAACAGGGAAAGAAGGCGAGCAATTTGAAGGACCTGCCAGGGTTTTTGATGGCGAACAGGAATTAATAAGCGGGATCAATTCCGGAAAAATCAAAGAAGGCGATGTAGTTGTTATAACACACGTGGGCCCGAGAGGCGCGCCGGGTATGCCCGAAATGTTGAAGCCTACCTCTGCAATCATAGGAGCGGGGCTGGGTAAAAGTGTTGCATTAATTACCGATGGAAGGTTTAGCGGGGGCACTCATGGCTTTGTTGTTGGCCATATCACACCCGAAGCATTTGATGGTGGGTTGCTTGCGCTGGTAAAAGATGATGATATAGTTGAAATTAATGTATCAACCAAAACAATCACTTTAAAAGTCGATGAAAAAATAATTGCTGAAAGGACGGAAAAATGGCGGCAGCCGGCATTAAAAGCAACAAAAGGAGTTTTATATAAGTATGCGAGAAGTGTCACAACCGCGGCGGAGGGATGTGTAACGGATGAAATCCCGGCCCCCTAAATCCCCCGGAGGGAGACTTTGGAAGTTCTTAATTATTAAAAATATTTTATGGATACGGTCATTGAAATAAAGGAAACCGAAAAACTCAAAAATTTGAAAGACGTTTCAAATAGCGGAAAGCCGCACCAAACCTCCTCCCCTGGAGGAGGTTTGGTGGAGGCCGTTTCCGGCTCTGTTGCCCTTCTCGAAATTTTTGTTGCTGAGAAAGTAGATGCAATTTTTGGTTATCCCGGTGGGGCCATAATGCCTGTGTATGATGCGTTGTATGATTACCGGGAAAAGATCAATCATATTTTGGTACGCCATGAGCAGGGTGCTATCCATGCTGCACAAGGTTATGCAAGGTCATCAGGGCGTGTAGGTGTAGTGCTCGTAACGAGTGGCCCCGGAGCTACCAACCTGGTAACAGGCCTGGCAGATGCTATGATTGATAGTACGCCGCTCGTGTGTATAACGGGACAGGTATATGCACATCTTTTAGGAACTGATGCTTTCCAGGAAACGGATGTGATCAATATTACCACGCCGGTTACCAAATGGAATTACCAGGTGACTGATGCCACTGAGATTCCATCGGTTTTGGCAAAGGCTTTTTATATCGCAAAGAGCGGAAGGCCGGGGCCTGTGTTAATTGACATCACTAAAAATGCACAATTGCAAAAGTTTGACTATGAAGGTTACACCCCATGCAATCATATACGCAGTTACCGGCCGAAGCCAATTGTAAGGCCCGAATATATTGAAGAAGCCGCAAGGCTCATCAATGCTGCTGAAAAGCCCTTTGTAATTTTTGGGCAGGGAGTAATTTTAGGCAAAGCCGAAAATGAACTTAAAAATTTTATTGAGAAAGCCGGTATTCCTGCTGCGTGGACCATCCTTGGATTGAGCGCATTGGCTACTGATCATTATTTAAATGTGGGCATGCTGGGCATGCACGGTAACTACGGTCCAAATGTACTCACCAACGATTGTGATGTTTTAATAGCAGTGGGTATGCGTTTTGATGACCGTGTTACAGGAAGGCTTGATAAATATGCAAAGCAGGCTAAAATTATTCATCTTGATATCGATCCCTCAGAAATTGATAAGAATGTAAAATCGACAGTGCCTGTTTGGGGCGACTGTAAAGAAACATTGCCATTGCTGACAAAGCTTGTTGAAAATAAAAAGCATCCTGAATGGTTGGAAAAGTTTACAGATTATAAGCAACAGGAAATAGATACCTGTATTCAAAAAGAATTGAATCCTGTAACAGACCAGCTTACAATGGGTGAAGTAATCAATTTACTAAATGATTTAACGGGTGGTAATGCAATAGTGGTAACTGATGTTGGCCAGCACCAGATGGTAACCTGCCGTTATGCAAAGTTCAACCGGTCAAAAAGTAACATTACCTCAGGAGGCTTAGGCACTATGGGTTTTGCATTGCCTGCGGCTATTGGTGCAAAAGTGGGGGCACCGGAAAGAACAGTTGTTGCCATAATCGGCGATGGTGGTTTTCAAATGACCTTGCAGGAGCTCGGTACAATTATGCAAAGCAATATTGATGTAAAAATTATCATTCTTAATAACGAGTTTCTGGGCATGGTGAGGCAATGGCAGGAACTATTTCATGAAAAGCGCTATTCGTTTACAGATATGCAAAGCCCTGATTTTGTAGCGTTGGCAAAGGCTTATAATATTGACGGACAAAGGGTTTCAGAAAGAGAAAAATTAAAAGATGCATTGACTGAAGCGATGCAGCATGACGGCTCTTATTTACTCGAGGTGATGGTAGGGAAAGAGCACAACGTTTTCCCGATGGTACCACAAGGCTGCAGTGTGAGTGAGATCAGGCTATTTTAGTGTCTTGCGAACTTTATTGGCTGCGAATCTTTTCCCACAGAGACACAAAGAACACAAAGCTGTTTTCCTTAGTGCTCTTTGCGCCTTTGTGGGACACAGGTAGTTTATGTAGGACACGGAACCTGGTACTAACCGGGATATTATAAAGCCAGAGAATGATAACAGAGATAGTTCTTTTGTATACCCGGGAAAAAGAAAGTGATTTATTTGAAAAGGCTTTCGGAGAGGCCCGGGAAATAATTTCAAAAGCGGGAGGATATATTGAGCTTGAATTGCAAAAATGTATAGAAGAAAAAAATAAATATGTATTGATCGTGAGGTGGAATACAATTGAAGATCACATAGATGGTTTTAGGAAAAGTGAAGCTTATAAAGAATGGAAAAGGTTGCTTCATCAATTTTACGATCCTTTTCCTGTTGTGGAACATTATCATAAAATTTATTGATAAAAATTGTAGTATGTCAAAGAAAGAATTTACGCTGACTGTATATACAGAGAACCAGATTGGATTGCTGAACCGGATAGCAATTATTTTTTCGAGAAGAAAAATTAATATCCATAGCCTCAACACTTCACCATCTGAAGTGGCAGGCATACATCGCTTTAATATTGTTATTGAAGAAACTGAAGATGTTGTAAAAAAACTTACCCGGCAGATAGAAAAACAGGTAGATGTATTGAAGGCATATTATAATACCAATGATGAAATCATCTGGCAGGAGATGGCCTTATATAAAGTATCCACCGATGCAATTGCAGAGAAAGTTAAAGTGGAACGATTGCTTCGCGAGTTTGGCGCAAGAGCGGTAGCGATCCGGAAAGATTATACAGTTTTTGAAACTACGGGCCATCGTGAAGAAACAGATAAGCTGATTGCTTTTCTTGAGCCATTTGGCCTTATCGAGTTTGTGAGGAGTGCAAGAGTGGCGATCATTAAAGAGAGCAGTGGCTTTCATGATAAGGTCAAGGAATTCGAGCAAAGACAGCCAAGCGAAGACGTGGTGGAAAATGAATACCTGGATAAACAAGCGGAAGTTTTTAGTATGTAATGTAACTTGAAATGATTGTTGAAAAAGTAATACCAATTCTGCGCATATTCGATTACCAGAAGGCGGTTGAATTTTATGTCGACTGGCTGGGCTTTACAATAGAATGGGAGCATGTGTTTGAAGAAGGGATGCCAAAATATATGGAAATCACAAAGGATGGGTTAACCCTTCATTTAAGCGAACATCATGGCGATGCTACACCCGGCGCAAGAGTTTTTTTGTGGTGCACAGGTTTAAAAGAGTACCATAAGATATTAACTGATAAGAAATATAAAAATAACAGGCCTGGGCTCGAAGAAACATTTTATGATTCATGGGCAGTTGAAGTAATAGACCCTTTTGGGAACAGGTTGTCATTTAATGAGAAAAAAGTATAGAACATAACGTAAATGAATAAACGATTTCTTTTGTATAAAATATTATTTACTGTCTTATTTTGTAATTCATTCTATAGTAAATCTCAGAATATTGTTATTCAAACAAAAAATATTGCTTTGGTTTATAAAATAACCGATACTAAAAACCTCGTGCAATTGTACTTTGGTAAAAAATTTGCCGATACTTCAGATTATTCGGTTATAGCAGGGCGGAAGGCGGAAGCATTTCCTGCCGGGGGTAGTATTTACATTCATGAGCCTGCTATTGAAGTTACACACACAGATGCCAATCCTTCGCTGCAACTAATATATTCCGGAAATACAATTGATAATAAAAACGGG
>JBDTZL010000079.1:0-3130 GCA_040005125.1 Ginsengibacter sp. | reverse complement strand
CACAACTGCTCATTGTTACCACGTCAGCTACGCTTGCATAAAACCGAATGTTAGCTTTCGTGCCTCCTTTGATGCCTTGCTTTCAAAAGTCATTTCATGTATAGCCCGGATTTATTCTGTCGCTGATTGTTTTATCAAAGATCCTAAATGCTACGAAAATATTTATTAACCATAGCTGGGATTTGCGCCTGCGGCGGCATGTAAGCTAACTCATAAATGTACGAAGGTTAACCTGACTAACACATTTCGTATATTTTTCTAAAAAATTTATTCTTCAACGTATTATGAAAATAAACGAATGTTTAAAAACTCTCGCAAATACAACCTAAAGGTTAACTTGTCACTACACTGTTAAGAAACGGGCCATTTAGAAATTTTGAAATAATTTCTTACAGGTTGCATAAATTTTTTTACTCCAAATCCCTGCATGCCCTTTAGACATCTTCCAGTCATCTCTTGTCTTCACGACAGCTTCCAAATATTCCAGCCCAAACAATTTTATCCTGCATAGGATCTTTAATAATGGTGCCTACATTTCCTGCGGCAAGGTCCGCAGCTTTCAACTCTCCATATCCGAAATAAGCGGCCATAGCCAGGCCATTATTAACAACCGGGATCGCTTCTGCAGTGCTCAATGTTCCTGATGGTACTTTCAATTGTTTTATCATCAACCGTCACGCCATTACGGAGTTCACCGAAGATGGTAACGATCCTGCGTATCTCCTGTAATGCCGGCTTTTCCACAGGCAGCTTCATTACTTTTTCAATATTATTCTATCCTCTTATGATTTCACAATTTGGCAGTTTGCCTGCAAACCCTGCATACAATTATTGCTTATCACCAGCTTTTCTATTTACTTCTTTCATCATTTTGAAAGTAAAGAAACATAGGATAAAAAAAACTACAACCATAATAGTCCAAAGAACAAAGCGATTATTTTTAGTGACAGTGGAATTATTTACGTTATTAACTATTTTGTTTCTTTCAATGCCAATTATCGACAACTCCAAAGGATTCCTTTCAATACTATCAGAAAAAAACTGAAGATCATATTTTGGAGCCGGGATGGTAGAATCCCCAAAGTTCAAAAAATACTTTTTTCCCACCAGGAGGTAAGTAAGCAGGCAGGTATTAAGCTGAAAAGCCCTAACTGCTCGCACTTTTAATGGAACATTATCTTCATTATCGATAATGACCTGTAATTGATTATTCTTCGAACTAATGACAAAAGAGTTTGTCGAATCTGAGCCCAGGTAGCCATTTAAAAGAAGATCATAATCAGCTTTATTACTTCCAGGAATGGATATTCTCCTCTTAAAATATTTTACGCCTTCCACTTCCAAATCAAGTCTGTTGATTTGATAGGTATCATCAAAATCAAGAAGGATATAACTTTTTTTATTTGAACTGTCCTTTTGAAAAACACCAGGATCCGGTATTTTAACATACTTTCCATAAACTACATCTTCATTATAAATACCTGCCTTTACAATATTAAAAGGAAGCAGGTTCTCACCCAATATGGTAAGTTGAAAATATTTATAATCACTCGGCGGGAATGAAAGTGTTTGAATGATATTTTCGTCACTGGTGGCAAAAGAATTATCAAGGTAAATACTTTCTTTAATTATAAACCAGTGTACGCTGTCATCGCTTCCACTAACCGAGAATGCGCGGTGTACATCTGTATTTTTTATAAAAAGTAATAAATTACTTACAGGTTTATTGGTAATATTTTGAAGAATTATATGAGTTTGTTTATCCTTTCCCTCCAGGGTTTGAATAACAGGTAATTCTGTTAAGCTTTCCTTGTTAAAAGCCGGCAAATCATTTTTCAAAATATAAGGAACCTGTTTTCCGCTTTCATCAAAAATGCGGACATCATTGAGGCCCGGCTGGCATTTTGCTACAACCCCGGGGGGTAGATCAATTTTATAAAACCTGGTCTCTTTTATCCCGTCAAGGGTTGCTTTATATGCAAAATTATTTTGAGAATGAACCTGGAGTGTAATAAAAAAGCCACCTGCAATAATTAAAATTTTATTCAGATTTATTTTGTTCATCAAGAATGATAATATTTTTAAGTCGTTGATACATGAACGAAACGATCAGCAATAAAACACCCAGGCAAAAGAATGCAGCGATCTTACCAGCGGCAGGAATATTACTGATATCGAATATAAAAAGCTTCAGAAGTGTTACAAGGAAAAGTACAAGGGATACGATACGCAAAGGTTTAAATTTATATTTCATACCCAGCCACATAAAACAGAAAGAAGATATTCCCCATAAAACAGGCAGGCATGTCTTGATAAACACTCTTTGAATCTCATCCGGCGGGTTTTGATCATTATAAAAAAGACTGTTGACCGTCCAGAAAGCTTCAAAGCTTACAAAAATAATAATGCCTGCACAAGTAAGCCAAACAAACAAACCGGAAATTGCCGGCGTGATTGAATTTTTATTTCTTTCAATCTGTATAAGTTTATAGAAAAAATTACCGACCAGTATTGCAGTTATCCAACAGGCATTAAAATATCCTGTAAACTGATGAGCCTCTAATAAATGCTCCTGCAAATCTGTAATTGTACCAAGACAAACCAGGTAATATAAAACTCCTATGGCAAGTAATATTACCTGTAAGCGAATCGGAATTTTTATAGTTTGAATTTTATCAGTGATCAATAAAAGCAACCATAGAAACGCAAAACTAAATAGCTGGAGATAAAGAACATTCATTGCAAACCGGGGAAAATAATAGGTAAACTGGTAATTAACCTCGAGAGAGCCGGTCAAAAACAGCAACACAATACCGGTAACCCGAAATACATTCTTTGAAATAATTTTCTCAATAGCATCTTTTCCACCCGGCAATTGTTTATTCCTGAGAATAAACAGAACATAAGAAGCAATGGCAGTATAAAAACCGGTTATAAACGCTTTATTGGCAATAATTGTAATTGCAGACGTCTCGTCTGAATAGATATTTCTCCAATCCATTAACAAGCTAAGTATCATCGCACACCACACAATAAGAGATGCGTATTCAATGATCCTGATTTTTGATTTTTGAAATAGCCAATACAGCAGAACAGATTCTGATGCCCAAAATAAGGTGATGTTATTGCC
>JBDTZL010000283.1:0-33123 GCA_040005125.1 Ginsengibacter sp. | reverse complement strand
GGGAAATTAAAGTGATACCCACTTCATCTCAATGGTTCGGTGTTACTTACAGGGAGGATGCGCCTGCTGTAAAAGAAAGTATAGAATCGCTGGTAAAAAGTGGGGAATACCCTGAAAAGTTATGGGATTGATTGTAAAGGGGAATGGTGAATCGGCAATTTAGAGTTTAGAAGGTTATACAAAATTTCAAACATCGTACATCCCACATCGTACATCGTATCAGTTCCCTTTTACCATATAAACAAAATCTTCCAGCTTTTGAATTTGCTGTACCCGGTCAAGCCCTTTTAAAGAATTTACAGAAGGTAGTTTGATTGACTCATCACCTTTCAGATCCTTAAGGGCATTATAAATATTCTTTGATTTTATCGCAAATACCACACCATCGGCATTAGTTTCTTTACTGCTGATGATGCCGATGATTTCTCCATTTTTATTAATAACGGGGCCACCACTGTTCCCGGGGTTTACCGAAATACTGATCTGGTAAGAAGTTGTATCACCAAATAAACCTGATTTCGCACTAAGATATCCTTCGCCATAAACGATCTCTTCACGTGGATAACCCAGCGTAAAGATATGTTCGCCAAGCTCTGTGGAAGATTTTGGAAATGTATAAGGAAGATTGGTAACTTTTTTGAAAGAGGTATCAGAGATTTTCAAAATTGCCAGATCGGTAATTTTATTTACATATACGGCTTTCGCAAAAAACTGGTCTCCTTTTTTGTTTTCTACAATAATATTACGGGCATTATTTACAACATGGGCATTGGTTACAATATAACCGCTTCCATCTACCAAAAATCCTGTTGCCCTGAAGTTGGCTTCAAACTTAGGTTTTGAAGGCTCCTTCGCTACAGCCGATGCGTCATTAAGTTTAGTTTCTATTTGTTTAAGTTTATGCTCAAACTGGTTAAGCTTTGTATCAACCAATGGCGTAATAACTGCTACGTTTTTCTTTTCAGAATACATAGAAACGATTGTAGCCGTTGATATGGAAACAAGGCCTGCAATAAAAGCGGCAACAGCAATAGTGCGGCGGTAACGGGACCACATATAAACGACATTAGCCTTTCCTTTTCCTTTATTTTCAGAAATCATTCCTTCATTCGCCAGTTTATTTTCTACCTCATTAAGGCTGTTCCTGTAAGCTTTTATTTCACTCAATTTATCAAGCTCGCCTAAAAAGAAATTATGGTCTGCAGCCAACTGGTCTATTTCGGGATTATTTTTTCTTAATTCTTCGAATAAAATAGTTTCCTGTGGAGACATCTCACCGTTCCTGTATCGTTCAACCGCATCTAAAAGTAAAGTGTCATTCATTATTCACCATTTTTATATTGTGCAAAAAATATTTTTTTTAACCTGATAAGGCATTTATATTTCTGGGTTTTCGCATTATCGGCATTTGTATAACCAAATGCTGTTGCAATATCGGGCATTGATTTTTTCTGAATATAATAAGCTTCCAATATGCTCTTACAAGGTTCACCAATTTTACCAAGCGCTTCCTCCAGCATGTTAAAATTAGCAGTTTGTTTCTCATGCGACTCTATCTCATTTTCAACCGGCACGGTCTCTTTTAACAATTCAACACCCGGAAAATACCGGCTTTGTTGCTGTAGCCTCTTCAACCATAAACGTCTGCAAACTGAATACAGGTATGTTTTTATCTGGCACCTTAAAACAAATGAATTCAATTTTGCTTTTTCAAAAAGAACAATCATGGCTTCCTGGAAAATATCTCTTGCATCTTCGGGATAGCCATTGTTTTTAACTATAAAGGCCTGGATCATTCCGTAATTCTCCCGGTAAATTGTTTCAACAGCATTCGTTTCATTGGTGGCAAGACCTTCTAATAAAGCTTTTTCCTGTTCATATATACTCACTGTGCTGTTGTTAATACTTATAATATGGAAAAGTAACCCAAAAAGAAACCTTGAAAAAACTTTTTTAACAAGGGTTACTTTTTTAAAATAATCGTATAAACTAAAAATAAATTATAAATTTTAAATTAATTAAAATGAAAAAAGTACTGATTGTTCTTTCAATATCTGCATTTTTTGCAGCTTGTAATGGTGGCTCATCAAGCACAGATGTAAAAACAGATTCAACTTCAACAAGTGTGACAACTGATACGTCATCTAAAATGACAACTGATACGTCATCTAAAATGATGGGCGACACATCTAAAATGAAATCTGATACAGCAAAAACCAAATAATTTATATCAGTACTGTTATTTTAACATAAATTTTTATTTGACAGGCAATCTAAAAGCCGTTTCTTTTTAGGGACGGTTTTTTGTATTAAGACTAACCAGTGATATATCAAATTTGGGGTATCGGGTTCTGGTTATTTAACAGTTTAAATAAATAAAAAAAATTTTGGTTGGTAAATTCATTTCACATGCTTACTTTTGAAAAATCAAACAATGAAGAATACAAAAGCAAATACCTGGTTTTATTTTAGCTATTATTTTAGAAATAGCCCGGGAGGCCTTTGTTAAAACTGAAATAAAAAGACAGATAAACATAAGAAATCCCGGCTAACCGCCGGGATTTTTGTTTAGTATAATGAATAAAAAAATATCAATACAGGGATTTGAAGGCAGCTTTCACCAGGTTGCGGCCCGGCAATTTTACGGAGATGGGGTAGAAATTATTTGCTGTGCTACTTTTCGTGAAGTTGTAAAGATTGCTGCCGATATAAGTAAAAGCGATGGAGGCATCATGGCAATTGAAAATTCTCTCGCGGGTAGTATTTTGCCAAATTATAACCTCTTGCAGAAAAGCCACCTCAAAATTGTTGGCGAAATTTATCTGCATATAAAGCAAAACCTACTTGTAAATCCCGGTGTAAAACTGGAAGATATCAGGGAAGTACATTCACATCCTATGGCGTTATTGCAGTGTACTGATTACCTGGAAAAATACAACTGGAAGTTAATTGAGACCGAGGATACTGCATTAAGCGCCAAACACGTTCACCAGCACAGGAGTAAGCATATTGCCGCCATTGCAAGCAGGCTGGCAGCGGAATTGTATCAATTAAATATAATTACCCCTAATATTCACACGCTTAGAAATAATTACACGAGGTTTTTAGTTTTGGAAACTCCGGAATCTGCAAAAGATATTAATGATGCTGATAAAGCTTCCGTTAATTTCCACACTGATCATTCCAAAGGAAGTCTTGCAAAAGTGCTTACTAAAATTTCTGAAGGGGATATTAATATCAGCAAGCTTCAGTCATTGCCCATTCCCGGAAGTGACTGGAAATACTCGTTTCATGCAGATCTTGAATTTTCAAGCCTGGACCAGTTTTATAAAGTTATGAAAAACATACAGCCATTAACTGAAGCGCTCAGGATTTATGGCGTCTATAAAAAAGGCAAATAATGCAGGTAGCAAAAAGACTTAATGGAGTTGGAGAATATTATTTTTCTCAAAAACTGAGAGAGATTGATGCAATGAATAAGGCCGGGAAGCAGGTTATTAATTTAGGAATTGGCAGCCCGGACATGCCTCCGCACCCTGATGTAATAAGGACATTGCAGGAAGAAGCTGCAAAGCCCGGCACACATGCATACCAGAATTATAAAGGCAGCCCCGTTTTGAGAAATGCGATCTCCAGGTGGTATAAGAATTGGTATGACGTTGAATTAAATGCAGATGCGGAAATATTGCCGCTTATTGGGAGCAAGGAAGGTATCATGCATATTTGCATGACATATTTAAATGAAGGGGATACAGTACTGGTGCCAAACCCGGGCTATCCAACCTACAGCAGTGCAGCCAGAATAGCAGGAGCTAACGTTGTGGGCTATACGCTGAAAGAAGAGAATAACTGGTTTCCTGATCTTAATGAACTGGAAGAGGCAGGTTTGGATAATGTGAAGCTCATGTTTGTGAATTACCCGCATATGCCAACAGGGCAACTACCCACTAAAGAGCTGTTTAATGAATTGGTTGCTTTCGCAAAAAAGCATAATATCCTTCTTTGTCATGATAATCCCTATAGTTTTATTTTGAATAACAACCCGATGAGTTTATTAAGCATCAGGGGAGCTAAAGATGTTGTTATCGAACTGAATTCATTAAGTAAAAGCCATAATATGGCCGGGTGGAGAGTTGGAATATTATCCGGCTCAAAAGAAAGGATCGATGAAGTGCTTCGTTTTAAAAGTAATATGGACAGCGGGATGTTTTTGCCGGTACAACTTGCTGCAGCGAGGGCTTTGGAGCTCGGCCAGGATTGGCACGATAAAATAAATGCGGCTTATACAAAACGCAGGGAAAAAGTTTTTGAGCTGTTGCAATTACTCAACTGTTCATTTGCTAAAACCCAGGCAGGTATGTTCGTATGGGCTTCAATCTCCCCTGTTTATAAAGACGGATATGATTTAAGTGATACCGTGTTAAAAGAGTCAAATGTGTTTATTACACCGGGTGGAATTTTTGGCAGCGCGGGAAATAAATATGTGAGAGTAAGTTTATGTACCACCGAAGAAAAAATAGAAGAAGCTATCCGGAGAATTACGAATTGAATTAATAATTAGTATGTTCAATAATGTTACTATAGTTGGAGTAGGTTTAATCAGCGGTTCATTTGCCCTTGCATTAAAAGATAAGGGATTTGCCAAAAAAATAATTGGTGTAAGCAAAACCCGGGCAAGCCTGGATAAAGCAAAAGAGCTTGGCATAATAGACGAGGCATTGCCACTGGCGGAAGCTGTAAGGCAAAGTGATTTTATTTATGTCGCTATTCCTGTAGATGTTACTATCCCGGTAACGAAAGAGATCCTTGACCTGGTAAATAACAGGCAAATTGTGGCAGATGCGGGCTCTACTAAATACGCATTGTGTACGGCGCTTGCCGGTCACCCGATGCGAAACCGTTTTGTAGCGACACATCCTATGTGGGGAACAGAATACAGTGGCCCCGAAGCCGCGGTGAGAGGGGCTTTCGCCGGTAGGGAATGTGTAATTTGCGATAAAGAAAAAAGTGATGTAGATGCAGTAACTACAGTCGAAAATATTTATAAAACATTGGGTATGCATATTGTTTATATGGATTCTGAAAGTCACGATACACATGCTGCTTATATAAGTCATATATCTCACATCACGTCATTTGCCCTGGCCAACACGGTTTTGGAAAAAGAAAAAGAAGAAGATGCTATTTTTGAACTGGCGGGCGGGGGCTTTGAAAGTACCGTGCGTTTGGCAAACAGTAATGCTGCCACATGGGCCCCGATTTTTATGCAAAACAGGGAAAATGTTTTGGATGTTTTAAATGAACATATTACCCAGTTAAGAAAGTTTAAAAGCTGCCTGGAAAAAGAAAATTATGATTTTTTATTTGAGCTGATTGAAAATGCAAACAAGATTAAAAAAGTGCTTGACCGCAAATAGATTAAATAAAATGAATACAAAAATTAATAGGAAGCTGTTTAAAAATGAAATTTTCGTTTATTATATTGCGGCCTGCCTGCCCGGCAGGCAGGTTGGTGGCACACCAACCGGGGCGTTCCGCCGTGGCCGGTGGTGCCCACCGGCCACTTTTATACCTATACGAAATCTTACAAATCATTTTTAAACAGGTTCTAAGAAAATAAAAACATTGCAATTATTTTTTACGTTATCACCCATTAATAAACAGTAATAAAACTAATTTTACGATGCAAACAGACATACAAACCATGAGAGAATTAATGCGGGAAAAATGGAACAAGCGTCCTATGATTATCAGCGGCCCCTGCAGTGCCGAAACAGAAGAGCAGGTATTGGAAACGGCTACCAGGCTGGCTAAAACAGGAAAGGTAGATGTGCTCAGGGCCGGAATATGGAAACCCAGGACTAAGCCCGGCATGTTCGAAGGGATTGGTGTTAAGGGCTTGCCCTGGATGTCACAGGCAAAGAAAATTACCGGCTTGCCCATCACTGTGGAAGTGGCGACTGCGCGTCATGTTGAAGTGGCTTTGCAATTTGATGTCGACATGCTTTGGATTGGTGCGAGAACCACTGTTAATCCATTCAGTGTGCAGGAAGTGTGTGATGCTTTGCGGGGAGTTGATGTGCCGGTGCTTATAAAAAACCCTATCAATGCAGACCTCGAACTTTGGAGCGGCGGCATAGAGCGCTTACATAAAGTGGGTATGAAGCAGGTAGGAATGATCCATCGTGGATTCTCAAATTATGGTAACACCGAATTCAGGAATGCCCCTATGTGGCACCTGCCAATTGAAATGAAACGCAGGTTCCCGGGAATGTTGCTGATATGTGATCCCTCTCACATTTGCGGTAACCGCACTATGTTACAGGCGATAGCACAAAAAAGCATTGACCTGGATTTTGATGGATTGATGATTGAGACCCATATGGATCCTGATAATGCGTGGAGCGATGCCAAACAACAGGTAACCCCGGAGCGCCTTTCTGAAATGCTGGATAGTCTCATCTGGCGTAGCGAAAGTACCGACGAAAAAGAGTTCCTAACGGCATTGGCTACCCTAAGAGAACAGATCAATCATATAGATGATGAATTACTCACGCTTATCGGCCAGCGCATGAAAATTGCGGATAAAATCGGGGCGTATAAAAAAGCCAATAACATTACCATATTGCAAACCAGCCGCTGGAATGATATATTGGCAAAAGCTTTCAAAAAGGGAGAAGTTTTGGGATTAAGCAAGGAATTTATAACGAAATATTTTGACGCTGTTCACCTGGAAAGTATCAATCACCAGAATAAAATAATGAATGATTAATAGTGAAGTAGCGCCTGTGCAATATAATTTTCCAGGAAAAAATGTTGACTGCTTTTTTGATGCGGGTTTTTCATTGAGTGAAAAAATGTGCCCAAAAGATAATACTATTTTCATAACCGATGAAAATATTCATGCATTGCATAGCGGCAAATTCACTGGCAGGCAAACGATTGTAATTAAAGCGGGCGAACAGTTTAAAAATCAGCAAACTGTTGATTCTGTTATTTCACAACTGATCAGTTTACATGCGGACCGGCAGACATTTATCGTAGGTGTTGGCGGGGGTGTTGTTACGGATATTGCCGGGTTTGTTGCATCGGTTTACATGCGGGGAGTAAAATTCGGTTTCGTGCCAACCAGTATTTTAGCCATGGTAGATGCAAGTGTAGGAGGCAAGAATGGAGTGGATGTAGGGGTATATAAAAATTTAGTAGGGACAATTAATCATCCGGAATTTTTATTATATGATTATTCTTTTTTAGAAACATTGCCCGATGCAGAATGGGTAAATGGCTTTGCAGAAATAATTAAGCATGCCTGTATTAAAGACGCTGAGATGTTTCATTTTTTGGAAGAATATT
Source organism: Ginsengibacter sp. (assembly GCA_040005125.1). Lineage (GTDB taxonomy): Bacteria > Bacteroidota > Bacteroidia > Chitinophagales > Chitinophagaceae > Ginsengibacter. Next base: position 25,770 of record JBDTZL010000283.1, on the reverse strand, counting down.
CTTTAATGAAATTTCGATCATCTCTTACCGACACTGCGGCGATCATAAAAAGGAATGTTGATATAAAATATAGTGTGGTTTCAGGCGATGAAAATGAGACTGGTGATAGAAAGCTTCTCAACTTTGGCCACACTATTGGCCATGCCATTGAAAATGCAGGTAAACTTCCACACGGGCATGCTATCAGTATAGGGATGGCTGTAGCGTGTCGTATTTCGGAGGAAGTCAATAGTTTTAGCGAAGCCGAAACAAAGAGAGTAACTGACTTACTTATTAAATATGAGTTGCCGGTTGTTTTTACATCTGATAAACAAAAAACATGGGAAATATTACAACATGATAAGAAAAAATCGGGGAGCAATATGAGTTTTATAGTATTGGATACTATTGGTAAAGCATCGGTGAAGTCTATCCCGCTAGATCATTTATATAAAATTTTCAACGCAATTTAGTGACAGTTACTATTTCTCCTTCCGTAGTATCGGGCGGTGTTAATGCACCTCCCTCCAAAAGCTCTATGCAAAGAGCGTGTGCTGCGGCACTTATTAATAACGGGACTACCATTATTAATAACGCTGGTAACAGCAATGATGAGCAGGCTGCAAAAAAAATCGTTGAAAAATTAGGCGCCTCGGTAGATACTGCCGGCGAAGAAGTTACCATTACATCGTCACAGCATATTTTTTCTTCCGGCTTGCCAGGAAAACAGTCGATTATTTCGTGTGGCGAAAGTGGCTTAGCTCTCCGGATGTTTGCACCGCTTGCCGCACTCTTTACATACGAAATCACCTTTACAGGAGAAGGAAGCATTCTGAAAAGGCCGGTGGATTTTTTTGAAGATGTCTTTCCAAAATTAGGAGTGGCCGTACGAACCAATGACGGCAAAATACCCCTGGTTTTAAAAGGCCCGTTACATCCCAAAAATATTACGGTCGACGGTTCGCTGAGTTCGCAGTTTTTAACAGGCCTGCTTATGGCTTACGCAAAAGCGTGTACGGCTCCCGTTAGTATCAAAGTTAAAAACCTGTCGAGCAAGCCCTATATCGACCTTACGCTGGATATTTTAAATCACTTTGGATTTCACGTTGAAAATCATCACTATGAAAAATTCAATATATATCCCCGCACTTTTGTTGACAACCAAAACATAAAATATACGGTTGAGGGTGACTGGAGTAATGCGGCCTTCCTGTTGGTTTCCGGCGCAATAGCAGGCAACGTAAGTGTGAGTGGTGCAGACGTCAATTCTTCGCAGGGCGATAAAAAAATTATTGATGCCCTTAAATCATGCGGGGCCTCAGTACATATTGATCAAAAGGAAATAACCGTTAAAAAAAATAATTTAGCTGGATTTAATTTTGATGCAACCCATTCACCTGACTTGTTCCCCCCATTGGTGGCATTGGCAGCATATTGCGAAGGCACTACAACTATAAAAGGAGTTAACAGGCTTCTTCATAAAGAAAGTAACAGGGCCTTAACACTCAAGACAGAATTCGCAAAAATGGAAGTTGATATTGAGATAAATGATGATTTGATGGTAATAAAGGGAACAAAACACGCAAAGGGGGCAGAAGTTACTTCACATAATGATCACAGGATCGCAATGGCCTGTGCTGTAGCTGCATTAGGGGCAAAAGGAAATACAGTCATCCATGCGGCAGATGCCGTAAAAAAATCATATCCTTCTTTCTTCGAAGACCTTAAAATGCTAAAAGCCTCCCTGCAAATTTCATAAACGATACCTTTGCGGCCTTGTATTGCAAACAATATAAAGAAAACGCAAGGTATTTTTAGCGTTCATTGCGTCCTTTGCGATAGTAATTTCATAAACGATACCTTTGCCGGCTTTGTATCGCAGGGACACAAAGAAACGCAAAGTATGATAAAGTATTCCCGGCGTTCTTTTCGATACTATAACGGGAGAAGTTAATCAAAGATGCCCAATGTTACCGTGCGTACAAGTGAGTGACACAACTGGGTTGCCATGAAAAACTATCGCTGGTTAACAAAAAAATAAATCAAATTTGAATGTCTTACACAATAGCAATAACAGGCCGCCCCAATGTTGGCAAAAGCACTTTCTTTAACAGGTTACTGGAACAGCGTAAAGCTATCGTGGATGACATAAGTGGCGTTACCCGCGATCGTCAATATGGCGTGGCAGACTGGATAGGAAAGACTTTCAATGTGATCGATACAGGGGGATTTGTAGCACATAGTGATGATGTTTTTGAAAGAGAGATCCGTAAACAGGTGCACATAGCCGTAGAAGAAGCCAACGCAATAGTTTTTATGTGCGATGTTACTACCGGCATTACCAATCTTGACCAGGAAATGGCGGAGATGTTGCGACGTTCTCCGAAGCCGGTTTATCTTGTTGTGAATAAAGTCGATAATCATGCACGGTTGCTGGAGGCATCAGAATTTTATAGCCTGGGATTTAAAAATATATTTTTTGTTTCTTCCATAAGCGGTACAGGGGTGGGTGAATTACTCGATGAAATCTGTGCTGCGATTCCTCCTGAGAAAGAGGATGATCAGGGGGAGCTCCCTAAGTTTGCCATCATTGGCCAGCCAAATGTTGGAAAATCTTCATTGCTCAATGCCTTAACAGGGCAGGAGCGCACGATAGTGAGTGAAATTGCAGGTACTACACGAGATTCCATTCACACGACCTATAATCTATTCAATAAAGAATTTATTTTAATAGATACCGCGGGCATCCGCCGTAAGGCCAAAGTAAATGAAGACCTTGAATTTTATTCAGTGATACGTGCGGTAAAAGCGGTAGATGATGCCGATGTATGCCTGATAGTACTTGATGCAGAAAAGGGGATAACTGCACAGGATCTTAATATTTTTTCTTTGGCTGAAAAAAAGGGAAAGGGAATTGTGATAATGGTAAATAAATGGGATGCTGTTAAAAAAGAAACGAATACGGCCCGTGATTATGAAAAATTACTAAAACACAAACTTGCGCCGTTTAAAGATGTGCCCATTATATTTATCTCGGCAACCGAAAAACTGCGTATCCTGCAGGCAATGGAAATGGCGCTTAAAGTTTATGAAAACCGCAGGCAAAAAATAAGTACTTCGAAGTTGAACGATGTAATGCTAAAAGCCATAGAATCTTACCACGCGCCGGTTGTAAGAGGCAATGCAGTTAAAATAAAATATGTAACGCAGATACCAACCGTTGTGCCGTCATTTGCTTTTTTTTGTAATTATCCTGATGACATTAAAACACCTTATAGAAACTATCTTGAGAACCAGATGCGCGAAAAATTTGATTTGACAGGGGTACCCATTCGTATTTTTTTCCGAAAAAAATAGGGTGTTTTTTTATCATGTGTAAAAAAATATATACCTTAATCTATTGAAGTTTACTATATTTTAAATCTAAAAAAATTCGAAATGAAAAAAATTCTTGCTATTGCGGCTATTACAGCCTTTATGATTTCATGTAACGACAGTGGTTCAACCAAAACAGAATCTGCTTCAGATTCTTCTGCTACGGGCAATACCACGGGCACAGATTCTTCGATGAATTCAATGAATAAGGACACTTCAAATTCAATGTCATCGTCTTCTATGGCTTCTACATCAGCAACAGAAGGTAGTATGACCATGAAAGACGGAAAGATGATGGTGATGAAGGATGATAAATGGATGTTGATGGACCAGGAAATGACCTGCACTGATGGATGCAAAGTAAAGCCTACCGGGGAAGTGAAAATGAAAGATGGTAAAAAAATGATGATGACAGAAGGTATGACGATTGATAAAGATGGCCATATGATGGATGATAAGGGTAAAATGATGGACGACATGATGATGGGTGATAAAAAAATGGATAAGAAGATGAAAGATTCTACCAAAAAATAATAGAGCAGGAACTCTTTTACATTGCTATGACTCTTTCGGCTAATGTCGGAGAGTTTTTTGTTATTTGAATACTTGGTGGAGGCGCTTTTTTTGTTTAACCACTTCACAGCAAGCAGGGTTGGAAAAAATTGGCAATTTCAAAATATCGGCTACCTTTGCCGCCAAATCAAAAAATCTTAAAACTCAAACAATGAAAAAACTTCTTGCAATTTTAGCTGTCACAGCTTTCATGACATCATGTAATGACTCAGGATCAACAAAAACAGACACTACATCTGACTCAACAATGACCAAAGATACTACTGGTACTACAAGTACTATGAGTAAGGATAGCGCCAGTGCTATGACCGATTCTACCAAGGGTACCAATATGGTAGATACCTCATCAAAAATGGCAAAAGACGCTTCAAAAATGGCTGATACAGCTAAAAAGATGATGACTAAAGCTGCCGACAAAATGGATAAGGCTGCAGATAAAATGAAAAAGGGTGCAGATAAAGTGAAGGAAGGGGCTGACAAATTGAAAGATGCTGAAAAGAAATAATTTAACCCGGAGTTAAATATATAATTTCTGTTTTTACGACTGTCCCCCGAAATCCGGGGGATTTTTTTAAAACATTTTTTTAAGGAAGGGGTAGGGCAATGTAGTGCTGGGTTGTTTATAATTTATCGTATATCCCACGAGACACAAAGCATTTTCTTTGTGTTCCTGGTATCATGTCACGAATGAAAAAACGCAAAATGATCACACGAATTTCAGGCACGAATTACACGAATTAAGAGAAAATCGTGCATTTATTTGTGTTATCGTAATTTAAAAATTCGTGTTATAAAAAATGCGACAACCTACAGTTGAAACGACACCAGTGACTTACGGGAAAATCCTTGACGCATACCAGGCTTAATCTAACAGTAGTTTATCTGTTGTTTATAAGGTTACCAATTCTCTTCTTATTGCTTCTAAAGCAAGTCCCACACGGCTTTGCACTCTTAATTTATGAAAAAGACTTTCGCGGTATCCATCAACCGTTCGTTCACTAAGTCCCATTTCAAATGCAATTTGTTTATAGGTCATATCGCTGCAAACGTATTGTAAAAATGTTTTTTCTTTATCGGTAATATTCAATGAATCTTTTTCAAATTGCAACAGCCGGCGATAATTTATATTGCTGACATCTGCATTATAAAATCCTTTCGTATAAATTTCATGCAACGCTTTCTCGAGTTCATTGGGGTGTGTATCTTTAAGAAGATAGGCGCAGCAACCCGCTTTTATCATTCCTATAATTGTTTTGTCGCCATCGTTTTGTGAAAGAGCAACCAGCTTTACGGCAGGATAATTTTTATTAACCCATGTTGCAGTTGCAATGCCATCCATAACGGGCATATTTACATCAATGAGCATGATTTCGGGTATTTTTTTTGTACTCATTTTCTCCTGTAAATCTTTTCCGTTGGCCGCTTCAATTATTACATCATAATTATTAAAGCTTTCCAACATCATGCACAGGGATTTTAAGAATAACTGGTGATCATCGACTATGCCAATTGAAATTTTCATTGCGTATTTTCTTTAACTGGTAATTGAATAGTAATTGAAGAACCGTTTGCCGGTGTATTCCAGGTTATGTTTCCGCCAAGCTGCTTTGTGCGATGTTTCATGTTACGAATGCCAAGGCCATCATTGGATATCGATTTAAAGCCCTTTCCATCATCTGTTATTGTTACGATTATATTTTCAGCTTGTATTCCAATCTCAATATGGATATTGTGAGCCTCTGAATGCTTGATGGCATTTTGCAAAGCTTCCTGTATGATGCGAAACAGGATAATCTGCTCTTCAGCTTTGAGGGGTAATTTTCCGGGATGTGAGAAATGGATTGCCAGCATCTTAGCTTCATTGATCCGGTTAATTTCTGTGGAAAGATTTTCAACCAGGTCAAACTGGTCGAGCCATTCTTTATCAAGGGATTTTGAAAGAGAGCGCAATTCTTTAATGGCCTTACCGAGTGTCTCTACCGCAATAGTTAAAGTTTCAGGTGTGTGGTCCATATTTCTTTGGGTAATGCCAAGCAACATTTTCGTGCTGCTGAGGAGCTGGCCTACATTATCATGTAATTCTTTACCCAGTACGGAGAATGTCGCTTCCTGAACTTCGATTTGTGATTGGAGGAGAGTTTGTTCGAAGGTTTTCTTCATAATTTCTCTTTCTTTGATATATTCATTACTTCTATACCGGTATTTCAAAAAAAAGAAGAAAAGAAAACCGGCAAGAAGTATTAATAGAACGGTTGCAAATATGATTGCAAACATTATTTCGTTTTTTTCCATAGCTGGTTACTTATAAATCCTAATGAGAACAAGCCATACATTAGCAGGTTCAAAGTAACCATAATATATCGATAAAAATCTCCCCGGGGGTCGAGATTGTGCTCTACAATATATCCAATAAGGCTCAGGTAAATTAAATTGCCTACAAAGAAAAACAGGAGACCGGTTGCTATCCAAAACATGGAAATTCTGAAGTAATTCACCACAACCTCTGAGGTAAATAATGATACAAAATACAGCAGGCAGCAGAAAATGGTAAGGATACTTCCCAGGCTGTTCCCCGCTGAATTGAAAACATAAAACCCGGTTTTAAAAATAATATTAAACCAATAATAGATAAGAAAAGTAAAGCTGATGAGTACTGTTGTAAGTTTTAAATTTTTTGATTGAAAGGTCTTATAAAATATCCCGAAATAAAAAATAAACTGCACAAGTATATAAATATTAAAAATAAAATGGTTACTTTTTTTAGCGTACAAGGAATAAACAAACCCTGCTACCTGTGTAAAAATTGTAAACAACATAAACCAGGTAAAAAGCCGGAGCCACTTAGGTTCCAGCTTTTTGTAAAATAAGACGGAGATAATGAAACAAATTAAAATTAACACACATCCTGTTATCAGACTTTCCATTCATGGTTGTATTAACTATGGACAGTTTGGAGGGCACAGTGGAATTAAATCGCCACCTTTTCCGGTATAAGCCCCGGTAGTTTGCAGCGTACTCATTGGATGCTCATCTTTGGCCGTATCTTTTAACTGATCTACACTGTTTTGCATTGTTGGATTATCAGGATTTACCGAATCCAGTGTTGCGACCAATATTACATTGTGTAAACCATGATAATCCAGTTTAGGGTCTTTGTGGGTACTTTCATGATGACAGCCATAGTGGATCCTTAACCCGTTGGCTTTATTATCTTCCAATAAAGCAAGTAGTTCTTTTTTGCTTATCCACGCAGATTCCACTTCCTGGATCCATGGCCTGGCGGGGAATTTCTTTTTAAGATTTTCTGTAGAAGATTTACGAAATGTCCTTTCGTATTCTTCCTTCATTTTCATGATTGCGGCACTTGAAACTGGCTCCATAATAAAAGGTTTAAGTTGAGAAATTACGATAAATATTTTGATAAACCCACAAGGGTATCCGGTTCAATATTGAAATTATTTTTTGAGATCGGAAACGGGGAATTCCCCGTTTTAAAAGGGTGAAATCACCCTATCTGTTATTGTAGTTTATTGATAACATTGTATGAGACTTTTGGAGACAAAGGTATCTTATTAAAACTGATGATTTCATATTCAAGAGGGTCAGCCAAAAAAGATAACGGGAAGCGTTTTGAAGCATTTGCCCATTTATATTTCAGTTTTTGTCCTGCAGTATTACACCTACCACACCACAGTATCCTTAGGCAATATTTGATTATGGATAAGATCTTATCGGTATTAAGCAATTACAGAATTTATATAACCGGTCGTACTCAACATTCTTGCTGATGGCTATTTTAAGACTGTAAGGAATATGTAACCAGGTCAATTACAGGCTACCAGGCGCTGTTTTTTCTTATATCGCGTTAAAGTACAAGGAACCAGCCCGGGAATTTGGGGATGAGTAGAGGAAAAATTAAATAACAAAACAGAATGAGATACATTTTCAAAGGAAACCTCAAAGGATTCTACTGCGGGGATTGTTATGATTATCTCTGCAAAGCCAAAATAAAAATTTATGCGATTGATAAACAGGCCGACACAGCTGCACTTGCTGTGGCACGGGAAAAGGAGACTTTTCACCAGCGAAGTGATGAAGAGCTGAAATCGCTTTCAAAACGATTATTGTTTGAGACCGAAACGGACAATGCCGGCAACTTCACGGTTAAAATTGCTGATGCTCCTAACTATAACGGAGGAGCTTTTGATATAGACTTTGAATGCGCAACTGTTCCCCTCAAATTAACAATAAAAAGACCGCCTAAGCCACGGGAATCTTTTCAATTTAATATTACCACACTACAGCCATTGTGGCGAGAAAGCAGCAATGAAAGTGAAAAAAGTGTACATGTAGCCTGGTGGGAGTATGGAATTACTTATAAATTTTGGTGCCGGATATTGCAGTTATTTGGGGTGTATGTAATATGCGGCCGCGTGGTCGATTGTAAAGGAGGAATACCCATACAGGGATTGAAGGTAAAAGCGTTTGACGCAGATCTTATACAGGACGATTATCTTGGAGAGGGAAACACGGATATCGGGGGCAAATTTAAGATCTTTTATACCGAAACGGATTTTAGTAAAACAATTTTCTCGTGGCTCAACGTTGAGTGGCCCGCCGGGCCGGATATTTATTTTTTAGTAGAAAACGGTTCAGGAACCGTGATTTTACAAGAGCCGCGTAGCCGTGGTCATCAGCCGGACCGGGAAAATACTTCAAATTGTTTTTGCGTCGAATTATGTATAGGTATCGATATTCCTGTACCTCCGCCTGTATCAATCCCTGCGTTTATACGAATCGGGGGAATAGATTATCAAACGCAAATAGCAAGTGCGCCATTTGAAAATGGCTTGACTAATAATAATTATGCATTCTTCGGCAGTCTGCGTCTCAACGGCATATTAGCTCAAATCTTTGGCGGTATGCCAATGGAATATTGTTTTGAATTCACCGGGGATTTTGATGAAGCTGGCCTTCCGATAAACTGGCAAAGGGTACTGGCTTCGCAAATAGGAACTACTAATATTGGTTATGTTGAAAAAGCAATACTTGTAAATTTGCCTTTCCCACATTATGTGTATAATACTATGGATTGTTATATAAGCAATATTCCAATAGCGGGTGCGATTACTACCCCGGTTGCGGCCGATGGGTGGATATTGGTTCCGCAACAAATGGATAATCCTGTTAACTCTGCCGGCATCGGAATGTTTGTTGCAAATGGTAATCAAATAGTGCTTGATTCAAGAACACTGGCTCCGGTTACCCCTATTGATTTAGATGGCCTTGTAGCGGGAAATGATACTACTTCTACCGGTAAAGCCCTGGCAGAGGATAGGATTTTTGCATTACGCATGATGGTACGCCAGCAGGGAAACGACGCCACAATAACTGAGGCCGGAATGTGTAACCGTGTTGCCGTTGATAATACACTTTATACCGGTATGAGCCATCATCCGGATTGGGGAGCGTGGGGGGCCATAACCGAATATGGAGTGTGTATGCTGGATGTAGAGCAATTGAACGCAGCAGGTTGCAGCAAAATAACCGACAAGGCAGACATTCTTTACTCTGTGGCGCATCCTAATATTGGCAGCATAAGCATGATACTTACCGGCGCACTTCCGGCTGTAAACTTAGGGCCAATACCGGTTACCGGCAATTCTTTTGGCACTGTAACCCACAATTTTGCAGCTGGTGATCCCCTGTGTGCATATTTACTGACACTCACTGCCACTTACCTGCTCACCACGGGTGATGGAAACCTGCCATCAGTACAAGATCAAATTGCATTCTGCAGGTAACCCCCCTGCCGGTGTTATGAATATTATGTCAATGACACCGGCAATTCTTTTTTAATAAACTTGCCGAAAACCCGGGTAAAGAAATGGCAAAAAATTAAAATAAACAGGTGAGAGATTGAAGGAAATACACATAGAAAAAAATGGCGAATGTTGATTTCGCAAAATTGATACGTTTCGGGATTTCTCAGGTTTCAATAAAAGCTCATTCGGGAGAATGGGTTTTTTCATTATGATAGAGTACACGCTCTTTATTGGAGTGAATGTTGAATGATTGCTTCTCACTATCCAGGCGTTTTTTTATAACAATGAAGGCGATTAAAATAATTACCAGGATGAGTATAATAGAAAGATATAACCACGGAAGGTCTTTGATCCTGCGCTTTTGCTTTTTGGACTTCTTTTTTTCAAGTTGTTTATGCAGGTTAGTATTCAACTGCTCAACAAGCGCTGAAACATTTTTATTTTTTAATTTTTCCAATCCTTCAACAGCATCATTCATCATTTCCGAATCAACTAAAGTTTTTTCAAAATCATGCTTTTCACCGGTTGATAATTTCCCACTGAGGTAGTCCATCAGCTTCTGGTTGTCAATTTCTTTATTGCTGTTTGATAATATGTTTAATAATTCATCGGTCATAAACTTATGTACGATGTACGACATACAATGTACGATGTACGATGTGTGATGTACGATGTTGGAAAGTTATTAATTTCATGGCTTTTTAATTAGCTAATTAGCAGTTTCAAATTTCTTTTCCCGTTTTGAATGTAACTTTTCACCTGCATAATAGTAAATCCTGTTATTTCAGAGACCTCCGAATATGATTTTTTATCCAGGTAAAACAAACTTACGCATTGTTGCTGTTCTGTGTTAAGATTTTTAATTGCAGCCATCATTTTATTAAGAAGCACATCTTTTTCAATCAATGAAATTTTTTCTTCAGTTTCATCTTTTATTCCTATAACCTGCTCATTAAGCTCTACAGGGATTTTTCCTTTGTCTCTCAGCTTCATGAGGCAATGGTTTTTTGCGATCATGTAAATCCAGCTCTTAAAATATTCAACTTTATACTTATGGAGCTCACTGATGACTTTTAGAAAGATCTGCTGCACGCAATCTTTGGCATCTTCTTCATTTTTAAGGTATTTCATACATACACCAAGAAGCAGGAGCGTGTAGCGCGGAAGCAATATCCCCAGCCACTCATTGTCATGGTCAGTATAAAAGTTTTGCAGCAGTTCACTATCATTGGCGTCATTATATTTTTGTGACTTCAAAGCTGCTTTATAATTTTTTATAGTGCTGCGTAAACTGCATTTTGCCGGTTTGTTATAACACGAATTTTAAAAGACGAACCAGCCTGGCGGCAAGGCAGGTTGTGAATGAAATTTGTGTAATAATTTTAAGCCCTTTCATCCGTAACATCACACCAGTAAGATGTAAACATAAATAATTTCCATAATTTACATTTGAAATAAACCTTTCAAATCGCTATGCAATACGCTGTATGCTGTGTGCCTGTTAGCCCTCTGCGATCTGAACCCTCCCATAAATCTGAAATGGTGACCCAGCATTTGTTTGGGGAAAAATCTATAATTATTGAAACCACAAGTGACAATTGGGTGAAGGTTCGTTTAAAATATGATGGTTATGAGGGATGGTGCCAGTTGAGCCATATTTCAGAAATTGAGGAACAAAAGTTTACAAAAGTCGATAAAGACCTTACTTCCGGGTGGGTAAACGAAGTTGATTATAATGGCTATCGTATGTTTATTCCCATGGGAAGTTCACTAACGGCCTTTAAAAACGGGAAAGCTTTCTGGAGGAAAAATTTAGTACATTTTAAAGGCGAAGTCTGGAACCCGGAAGAAATAAAAATAACACCCAGGATCATTAAACAGGTTGCATTCAAATTTTTGAACACTTCGTATTTATGGGGAGGGAAATCGGTGTTTGGCATTGATTGCAGTGGATTTGCACAAATGACCTACAAATTTCTAAATACACATTTGCCGCGGGACGCATGGCAGCAGGCAGAGAAAGGAGAGGTGATCAATTTTTTACAGCAGGCACATTGCGGCGACCTTGCTTTCTTTGATGATGATGAAGGCCATATTACCCACGTAGGAATGTTGCTTAATGAACACGAAATTATACATTCATCCGGCAAGGTGCGTATTGATAAAATAGATACCCAGGGTATTTTAAATTTTGAAACAAAAAAGCGCACGCATAAGTTGCGTATCATAAAAAGATATTTCTAAGACACCTCAAAGGTTTCCAAAATCACCTCAAAGGTTTCCAAAACCTCACAGGTTTTCGGAGTTTATTACCAGGCCTCGTGACGTATAACCAAACCTGTGAGGTATATAATACGTTAGCTGCTATTAATACTTGTCGCATCTTCCACTTTTTTATCTTCCATTTTTTTATCAAGAAAGAGCATTTTTAAACCTATTAATATCATGAGTATTGCAAATATTTTTTTCACATGCTCCTGTGAGAAGTTTAAAGCTATTTTACTACCAAAATAGCTTCCTAATAAAAAACCAAAAGATACCAGCCACACAGTACGCATATCTACATAGCCGGCTTTATAAAATTGTAATACTCCCAAAATACCAACTGGCAATAATAAAATTCCTAAAGAAGTGCCCTGGGCTTCCTTTTGTGAAAAACCTAAAAAATAAATCAGCGAGGGAACAATTATAATTCCTCCGCCAACTCCTACAAGGCCTCCCAATATTCCTGCTGCCAATCCCACGAGGAATAAAATAATAATCACCTGCAAGCTCATACGATTCGGTTTAAAATTTATTTTGGAAAAGTTTGTTTATAAAATTCAATAGATTCAGTGATTATTTCAAAAGCTTTTCCCTTGGGCTGAAAATCATTAATCTCCACTTTTTTATTTTCCAAAACTTTGTATTGCTCAAAATAATTTTTAAGCACCGCAAAAAAATGCTGGGGAACATCTTCAATGCTGGTTATATAATTTACACCGGGATCTTTTGCAGCAACTGCAATTATTTTATCATCAATAAGCCCTGTATCAATCATTTGCATATTTCCAATTACATAAGCCTCCACCAAACACAAAGGCTGAATGGATTCTGTACACATAACCAGGATATCAAGGGGATCACCATCCTGCCCCAGTGTTTGCGGGATGAAGCCATAATTTACCGGGTAATGAAATGAAGAATAGATTACCCTGTCTAATTTGAGCAGCCCTGTTTTTTTATCAATTTCATATTTTGATTTGGAGCCCTGTGGAATTTCAATAAGAGCATTCACCAATTGAGGGGCATCTTCACCGTAATGTGCGCCATGCCAGGGATGTAGAACATACATAAGATAAATTTTAAGTGGGTTTATTTTAAGTATTATTTTGAGTTGTCAAATACGATCGAAATTATTTATTGGCGTGTTGCAAATTAGGCGGGACTGTTATTGTTTAGTTTTTTATTGTCCCCCTTAGGCGGACGGGCTGTTCACTCCACGCTGCCTGTCATCCTGAGCTTAACCTGCCCCGGGTTTGTCGAAGGGTCAAAGGGCTTCACCGTGCCTTCCGATTCCATCCCTGCATGCCGGCTGGCAGGCCGCCGCCCTTCATCTATAATTCTTTAATCAGCTACAGGGCAACATCACACTCCCTTACGGATTTTAAAAGCTTCCATTAAAGTGGCCTGGCGCCTTTTCATCATTTTTAATCAAATGATTTATTTTTATTACCCTGCCCTGTATCTTATTACTTCCGTTTTTTCAATTGTAATCAATCCACCCGATTTTGTTTGCTCAAATAACTGTTCAACTTTTTTAGTAAATTCCCTGATTTTTTCTTCCGTATCAACTATTTCAATTACTAAAGGTAAGTCAGAAGAAATTTCAAAAAGCTTTGCAGTATGTACTTTGCTGTTTGCCCCAAAACCCATAATTCCCCTCGTAACTGTTGCACCGGAAAGAGATTGTTTTTTTGCTTCAAAAACGATGGCTTCATAGAGCGGTTGCTGACCCAGTTTGTCAGATTCTCCAACGAAAATCCTGAGAAGTTTTGCGTCGGGATTATTTTCCATTAGTACACAAATTTAATAAGTGAAATGCCGATAAATGTTGCTATTAGACCGATTACAACACTGCATGCAATATAGGTAAAAGCATGCCATAATTGTCCATCACGAAGCATGCCTGCCGTTTCATTTGAAAATGCGGAGAAAGTGGTAAATCCACCCAAAACTCCTGTTGCCAGGAAAAGCCTCCACTCCATGGTCATGTTTCCTCTCTCGCTCAGGCCAAAAACAATCCCGATAAGGAAACAACCAATAATATTCACTCCTAAGGTGCCATAAGGGAACGCAGAGAGAAATTTATTTTGTATAATCTGAGACAGGAGATACCTGCAGATACCGCCGATGAAACTTCCAATACCTATTGCTAAAATAATTTTCATTCCTTGTTATTAAGACTCAACGGGTTCAAAAAAACAGGACCACTACTTAAATATTTATATGCTATCAGTGATTGAATATTTAAAATCAACAAGCCATTCATTACTTTTCTTCACCATTCTTAATTTTGAAGGCTTGTTTTTATAGGTATTTGAATAGGTAATTATGGTAACCGAATCCGATAGTTTTTGAGTGGAATCAATCAGGATATTGGCATCCCTGTAACCTTCCTTTTCATTGGTACTTCTTTTACTGTTGAAGTATTTCAATCCATTGAAATATTGCATGTTGGTACTGTCCTGCAGGATATATTTTTGAGCTTCATCATAGTCTCCTTTCAGCGAGGCTTCAATAAACCCCCTTCCCGATTCGAGCGGATCACTTTTCCGTACCTCCACCGATTGGTTGCATGCTGAAATTACAAGGATACATATAAGCAGGCTTATTATTTTGTTCATGTAGATATTTTAAAAAACTAAGGTAATTATCTTTCTGATGTAAATGAAAAACAATGGGCAAAAGGGAATGGGCAATTGGCAGTGGGCAGTTGCAAGGGTCAGGGGTCAAGGGTCAAGGGTCAATGGTCAATTCAGCAATTAAACAATTCAAGGTATACTTCACAAACTTACCTTCTATTATTATTTTTCTGCTTCCTTAAGAATTTTGTTGGCACTGTCCATCATTTTTTTTCCTTCCTGCATGCCTTCCTTTGTAAAGGAATCTATCGAATCACCTATGTCTGGGGGCATATCGCCTAATCCATGCTCTTTCATTTTTTTACCAGCCATTTGCATAAGACTTGATTTATCAAATGCGACTTTCCAATCCCCACTTTCTTTCTTTAATATAAAATCCGTACTTTCTCCTGTATTTTTATCCTTCACCGGAACTGTTGCCTTATCCCCGTCGATGATTGCTGTTCCCATTTCCATATTTTCCTTTTGATAATTGATCATCCCGTTTGATTTATCTCCCATGCTTTCCATGCCCATTTGCACGATACTTATCATGCCTTCGCTTTCTTTAGTGGTGTATTTCTTTACTGCCGTAAAATCTTTTTTTCCCAAAGCGTCAAAAAAATTCATCAGTTCCGTTTTGGGGTCACCACCCCCCGACTTACAGCCCGCTAAAATTAATATTGAAGCCACCAGGGCAGATGCAATAATTTTCTTCATAAAAGTTTTTTTAGATACCAGCAGGAAGGGATCCTTACCAAAATAAAAGGCAGCTCAATGGGCCACCTTCCGGTAATGTTTTACAAAAGAAATCATTTGTGATCTTCCATCTCTTTTATTTTTTCTTTATCATAAGCCCTGATGATGGCTTTTACCAGTTTATGTCTTACAACATCATCTTCATCGAGCTCAACATGGCCTATGCCTTCTATATTCCTGAGGATTCTTGCCGATTTCTCGAGGCCGCTTTTCACTTTTGGAGGAAGATCAATCTGTGTAACATCACCGGTTATAATGGCTTTTGCATTGGCACCTATTCTTGTGAGGAACATTTTTAACTGCAGGTCAGTTGAATTCTGCGCTTCATCCAAAATAATGAAAGCATTGTCCAGCGTACGTCCACGCATATAAGCAAGTGGGGCAATTTCAATGGTGCGTGTTGTCATATAATAGCCGAGCTTATCAGCAGGTATCATATCGTCCAATGCATCGTAAAGAGGCCGTAAATAAGGATCAATCTTTTCCTTGAGATCTCCCGGAAGAAATCCAAGATTTTCACCTGCCTCCACAGCGGGCCTTGTAAGGATAATCTTTTTAACCTGCTTGTTTTTGAGAGCTCTTACAGCAAGAGCAACTGCCGTGTAGGTTTTCCCCGTACCTGCGGGCCCTATTGCAAACACGATATCATTTTTATCGATTGAGCTTACCATCACTTTTTGATTAGCGGTACGTGCTCTTACTGTTTTGCCATTTGGCCCAAAAACCAAAATATCATTCGGGTTTCTTTCAATAAAATTATCGATGACTTTTTCATCATCTCCTCCAAGAATTTGTTCAAAATAATTCTCGGTCATGTGCCCGTTTCTTTCGAGGTATTGCACGGCAAGACTTATTTTATCCCTGGCGTCTTCAATTTGCTCCGGGGAACCGCTAAGCTTGATTTGAGTGCCGCGGCTGAGGATTTTAAGGCGGGGGAATTTCTTTTTAAGTATGTCAAGTTTTCCATTGTTAACTCCAAAGAATTCAATCGGGTTTACAGTTTCCAGGTTAATAATTGTCTCTGTCAATCGGGTCTAAATTTAGAGTTAATAAAATTCTATCAAAACGGATTTCGATTTTTAATCGTAAACAAATATAAAACATTACCATTGCTGATTTACTAAATTACTTATACACACGTGGTTGAAAAAGTTAAAAGTCTTAATATAAAACGATTACTGTATCATAGAAATGATTCCAGAGAATTTATTACATTGTGCCTTGAAACGCCCGATGGTAAAAGAGTTTGCATCCATGACTGTAGTAAAGTGTTTGTTGCAACTGCATCTTGCGAAAATGGATGCAATTTTTTAAGGAATCTTTTTCACAATCTGAAAAAAAAGATGACGTGCACTTCTCTTTTATCGGAAATGCACGCCGACTCTATATCTCAAATGATTTATCCTTTAAAATTGAGGAAACTCCAGGTATCATAATATTATTAACAGGAATTGATTATTTTCAATAATTTCGGTTTTAAATCTATTGCAATGAAAAAAAGTCTTTTGATTATCGTCGGCTGTATAATCAGCGTAATTCTTTTCCAGGCTTTTACAACTACGCACCAGCCTCATTTTAAAAATCTTCAAATATTACCAAAAGATATTGCTGATCACGATCTTGATAGCATAATGCATCATTTCAGCGCATCACTGGGAGTAAGATGTAATTTTTGCCATGTAGTGGACACAGTGGCAAAAAAACTGGATGCGGCAAATGATGCCAAACCTGAAAAAAATATTGCACGTAAAATGATGCTCATGGCAATTGACATCAACAAAAACTATTTCAGAAATATGGAGCAGGGTGATATGGACCATGATCATGATATGAATAACAATATAGCTCACGATTCCGCTAAGATCAGCAATCCTCCTATGGACACAAGTATGGTAATGGAACCTTCAAAATATATGCTGAGGTCTGTTACCTGCTATACCTGCCACAGGGGAGATCCTCATCCGGAGTCAAAGACTCCGCCACGTAAGGAAGGCCCGCCTATGGCACCTCCAAAAACTGCGGATAAAAAATAAATATGCAGGTTTGTAAACATTGTCATCTTTCTGGAGAAGGCAGATATTGTTCACATTGCGGGGAAATTTACCAGCCTTATCGTATTACCATTCCTTCTATTTTACATGAAGCGCTGCATACTTTTACCCATGCAGATACGGGGCTTTTGTATACTTTAAAAAATCTGGCAATACATCCGGGTATTATGCAGAGAAATTACCTGGAAGGCGAAAGAAAAACCAATCAAAAGCCTTTTTCTTTATTTTTTATTTGTGCCGGTATTACAGCAATTGCCTTGCATTTTGTGAATGCGGCGGCCCAGGGAGCCGCGGGTCATTTTGATCTTGTAAAGGCAAATTTTTATAAAAATTATTTTGTTATTTTACAGGCGGTACTCTTACCCTTTTATGCAGTAATAGCCTGGGCTATATTTTACAACAGGAGCTTTAATTACGCTGAGGCATTGGTGCTTTGTATGTACTCTTTAGCATTCAGCCTGCTTATAATTATCCCAATTAATTTTTTAGGATACTCGCTTCACTTTTTTAATGAGCAACTGGCCGAACTTATAGTGCTCGGCGCGTACATGATATGGACCAATATCAACTTTTTCCGGAATGAGAAAAAAAGTATCGTTGTTTTGAAAAGCCTTGTCTTACTGGTAGCATGTTATTTTACTTCATATTTTATGACAAACCAGGTCATTAATTTTATGCTGTGATTTTATTCAATCTCAAATAATAAGAATTGCATTTTCCAGATTGGTGGAAAATTACTGTCGGGAGGGTTGACAACCTTTTTGACGGACTTTAATTGGTTGCAGGGATCTTCCACAAGGTTGTCAACCCTTAATACTTTTTTTGGAGACACCTGATTGCCGCAGAGGGTTGCCAGGCTTTTTAACAGGTCTCAATCTTTTATGGATGCCTTCCCTCCAGGTTGGCAACCCTTATTGCTTTTTTCCGGCAATAATTTTGAATGCACCCGGTAAAATCCCTTTTGCAAATGGTTATATAATTCTTTAATTTTAGAAAGTATATTCCTGAATTCTATCAACACAACAAAACCTCCCGACTATGAGCGAAGCCGAGATTACCGAAAAAACGAACACCAGTCAGCCCCGCTGGCTTACGATTGTGCGAATTGCCCTTGGATTTATCCTTTTCTGGAAAGGAATCAATTTTATCCGGGACTCATCTGATCTGCAATTAATGCTTCAGAGAATGTCTATTGGTGTAATTGACAAAAATTCTGAATGGATAGCATTTCTCATTACTTATATAAATTTATTAGGAGGTCTTTTTATCGCCGTTGGCCTTTTTACAAAAACTTCATGTATCGTGCAGGTTCCCATTCTGGTGGGCGCGGTATTTTTTGTGAACACAAAACATGCGCTTAATCAAAGCAATGCGGAGCTTATACTTTCTGTAATTGTTCTAATACTGCTTATTCTTTTTGCCATAAAGGGAAGCGGCGTACTTTCTGCGGATGAATATTTCCGCAGTTATTATAAAGCGGGCTCCGAAGACGGGAATACGAAGAAGTTTTTTAAGTGAGATTATATAAACCGGATCAAACACAGGTACGCTGAAACAGTGCCATTGCCTCTTGCCCATTGCCCATTTGTTCAAATCGCAACAACAAAAGAAATATATATTATTCAGATCACCACATTTTCCAATTTATCCAGCCTTTCCTTATCTATCCATGCACCGAGCCCTGCCGTGTCGGGCACTTCAATAACGCCATTCTCTTTGTAAATAATGCCTCCTGTTACGGGATCTTCGGCAAACATCAGAGGTGTGTCAAAATCACAATGCAAGATATTTTTGCTGCATAATGCCAGGTGTGCATTGGCCGTCACTATTATTTTTGATTCCATAAAGCCACCTACCTGCATAGTCATATTTTCTTTTTCGGCCAGCGCTATTATTTTTTGTGCTTTTAACAGGCCGGATGATTTCCCCAGTTTTAAGTTGAACATATCGCAGGCGCCCAATTGTATCAGTCTTTGCGCATCGTGATGATCGCTGCAACTTTCATCTGCCATAACCGGTATGGGGCTTTTCTTTTTTACTTTTTCCAGGTTCATAAAATCCCAGCGCGGAATCGGCTCTTCACAAAACTGGATATTATAATCTTTCAAAGCCTGCAATGTTTTGATGGCTGTTTTTACATCCCAGCCCTGGTTGGCATCAATCCGGATGGGTATCTTTTTACCTGTTGCTTTACGGATGGCTTTTATGCGTGCCACATCTGATTTTTTATCTTCGCCTAATTTCACTTTAATAACCTGGTAACCGGCCTGCTTTATTTTCAAAGCATCGGCGGCCATTTTTTGCGGATCGCCGATGCTCACCGTATAATCAGTGATTAATGTTTTATTTTTTGCGCCCCCAAGAAATTTATACAGAGGAACACCTGCATATTGGGCAGCAATGTCGTGCATGGCCACATCAAATGCGCTCTTTATGCTGGTATTGCCATAAATTATTTTGTCCATCAGTTTCATGCAACCTTCTATATCCAATGGATCTTTTCCCTTCAACGCAATGGCAAGGTATTGTCCCACTATGAAACAGGTAGACTGGCTTTCACCATTGATGGTCATAAAGGGGCTGCATTCGCCAAACCCGGTGATGCCTTTATTGGTGCGCATAACAACGATTACATTTTCCACACTATGGATAGTACCGAGCGAGATAACAAATGGCTCTTTTAAAGGGATAAATAATTTGTAGAGCTCTATTTGTGTGATTTGTAAATCCTGTGTGGTCATTTATTTTGTTTAAAATTATATTTTAATGTTGCGATGAAAATGCCATGAGCTTATTTTGGCTGCCTTACCAAAAATAATATTAAGGCGTTATTTTTTAATTTTTATTCATGCAGCGGGTACTCATTTTAGCTCTGTTTTTTTCTTGCTTCCGTTAATATAAGGATACACGATAAAGGTTGCATTCATATCAGGGTAGCGTTTTAATAACTGTTCTTTAATACTTTTATAGATCCTTAATTCCGGGTTCCCAGGCGCCTGCATTTCCAGGAATGACCATTCTCTTACATTTAGCAAGATAGAACTACTGTCGCATAGAAATTTATCTGTATAACCGGCAAAGAAGGGTTGCAATACCTTACTGCTTCCCGGTTTATGGATGCATATATACATTTCGGGAGGCTTGAAACTGAACAGGCTGGACGATAAAAAGAAATCCCAATACCCAAAGAAATTTAAAACAGGCAGTATGCCAAAAAAAACTATGATGAGTTTATTCCAGCCAGGTTTAATTGATTGGAATGAAACTGAAACGGGGATATTGCGAATAAAAAATACATACAAAATCGGTATCATCACAATATTCCATGGCCAGATAATTTTGTCATAATTTATTCCAAAAGGACCAAATATAGCCAGTATAAGCAAATGCATTAGTATAAGAAACAGGGCCGAGGTTTTTTTTGTGCGCTGAAAAAATAAACCAATGCTTAACAGGATTTCAATAACACCCAACAGGTAACCAATATGATATTGCAGCCATTCATATGCGATTGAATTGCTTACCTGAAAGATCCCTGACTGCACAATTTTATTCCGAACCGCTATCGAAAATACCGGGTTCATTTTACCAATGCCACTAAAGAAATACACCGATATAAAGATGAAAGCAATTACCGACACGGCACTCTTCTCATTTTTATAATTGATAACCAATACCAGTATTATAAAAATATACTGGTATTCCCATGGTTGCCAGCGGTTCTGATCTAATAAACAGGAGAGTATTTCAATAATAATTACGCTAATAAGTAATACCCGTTTTGTGGGAAATATCAACGGGGCAAACAATGCCAGTAGCGAAAATATAAATAACACTAAATGTATAGCTGAAGGAACAAACAAAAAATTGAACGGGGGAACAACCGGAAAAAGCCTGTCAGCCAGCCATAATTTCCACGAGATGATTTTTGCTATAAGCCAGAAAAGACATATAAGTCTTGTTAGTATTATTTTTTTTGAAGCGATGGATAGATTGGAGAGGGGCATAGAGGAATGATTATTTCAATGCAGAGTTACTAATAAAGATTTCTGTTATTTACTTACCTTCTCTTATTTCTGTATCTTTTAAAACCTTGCCAGCAATTTAAAATTAATCAACCTTGGAGTTAACCTGTTGGGAATGCTAAAAGTATCCCCGGCAAAGTCTTTTATCAACTGGTAAGATATCGTATTAGCGCGGTCTATTAAATTAAATACTTCAAGGCTTGCCCATATATTTTCAAAACTGCGGAATGGAGAGTGGCTCCGGCGTAATGATTTTTCACTAAGTAACAAAGCGCTGAAGCCAATATCTACCCTTATATAAGGTTCTATAATTAATGCATTGCGGTACTTCACGCTGTTGGGAATATTATAACTCATATTGCTTCCGTAAATCATATTCAGGTGCACCTTAAAATTTTTATTGGTGCTTAAATAATCCTGTAAAAATAATCCGAGCGTGAGTAGCCTGTCTGTTGGCCTTCTTATGTAGCCAACATTGGTGCGTACACTGTCTGCAACAACCTGGTCTGTTGTCTGGGCTGTTATAATTTCACCTGCTGCATTTTTATAAGTGTAATAAAAGTCATTATCAAGGTTTTCTTTCGTTTGGCTTACGCCAATGCTCAGCCAGCTTTCGGCATCTTTTACGAGCTCTGTAAAAATTCTTGTTTCAATTCCCGTCGCATAAGCTTTGGCATTGTTGTTACCATAATAACGTATTCGTACATTGTCAATATCATAAACATCCACATCAGTAAGTGATTTATAATAGGCCTCTGTAGTTATGCGCATTGGCCGGTCTCCGTTGGAGAGATTGTAATCGAAGCCGGCAACAAACTGTATGCTTTTTTGACTTTTCAATGCAGTGTTAACGGTGCCATCATATCGCCTCATTTCGCGATAGAACGGAGGCTGGTCATATACACCCGCAGAGGCTTTGAAAATAATATCTTTTTTCCAGCCGGGCTTATAACTTACCTGTGCACGCGGGCTTATAATAAATTCTTTATTGAGTGAATTGTAATTAAACCGTACACCTGCCTGTAAAGTAACGCCTCTAACGGAGTCGCCTAAACGAATATTATCCTGGACATACCCGCTGTATTTATCGATCATTAAATTTGATGCAGACTTCAGCACACTGCTCAGGTTAATTGCATTTGGATTGTAGGGTAAAGAATATCCTGCACTGTCCTGGAACTCCCATTCATTAAGTTTGTCATGTATGATAGTGTGGTCAATCCCTGCACCCCATTGAATAAAATGTTTTCCCTTATCAAAGGTTCCTTTGTGACTGATGTTGTACACTTCAATATTGAGCTTGTTGCGGGCATAATTTTGATATATTCCCGCCCCAAGAGGATTGGTTATCTGCCCAAATGTTGGCTGGGTTTTGTCAAAATTTCTTTCACCAAAAAGATATGCCCCGGTAATGTCGAAATTTTCGTTTTCATTATCAGCATAGCGATTCGCCATCCATTTTAATTTCACTCTTTTGTTTATCGACTGGTTCAGGCTAAGGCCAATAAGGTTTGTATTATAATTATCTTTTTCCTGTCCGTCAAAAAATATATCAAGGCCAAGATTGGCTGTAAACAAAGGAGAGAAAACTGCTGTTGATTTTTGTGCAGATTCGGGCACCAGTGTAAACCTGGAGCCTGAAACAATTCCCAACAATTCAAGCTGCAGCTTTTGTGAAAGTTTGTAAGTAACAAACGCCTGCAGATCTGCCGCGGAAGGGACATAATTTCCTTTTACTTCCTGGCTGCTCAATAGATCTTTATTGGTTTTGCTGCGAACCCCAAGGAGCCAGGTAAGCCTTTGGTTTTTTGCAGACCCTTCGAGGTGAAACCCCTGTTCCAAAAGGCTTACATAAACTGAGCCTGAGAAGGATGACGGTTTTTTGTATTGTATATCAAGCACACTGCTTATCTTATCTCCATATTTTGCCTGGAAGCCACCCGTATAAAAATTAATATTTTTTGCAAGCTCAGGATTTATAAAACTTAGCCCTTCCTGCTGCCCGTTTTGAACAAGATAGGGGCGATAAATTTCAAAATCGTTTATGTAAATAAGATTCTCATCGTAATTGCCGCCACGTACGGAATATTGGGAAGTAAGTTCATTATTGCTGCCAACTAAAATTTTAATAAGCCCTTCAACACCCCCGGTTGCACTGGGAAGCGTTGTCGCGCTTTTGGGATTTATTTTTATCAGTCCTGTTTCTGTTCTTTGCTTATCATTGCTAATGATTACTGTCTCCAGAGTTTTTCCACTGCGTTCAAGCTTCACCGTTAGTTGCTCTTCTTCATTCTCACTGAGGTAAAAGCTTTTTTGTTCGTCCCTGTAACCTGAAAAGGAAAATACCAGTGCAAATGCTTTTTCTGCGGGTACTTTTATACGGTAGGTCCCTGAATCGGAAGTAATTATTCCATTTTGTTTTCCTAATATGACGACGCTTACGCGTGGTAAAGGGTTCTCATTTTCATCAATTACTTTTCCTGATACATAAGCAGCCTTCTTTTGTGAAATGCCTGAAAGTGTTGCAAATACAAGAAGAAGGAAAGCGGTTAGTCTCATAAAGTGAAGGTAATATTTTATAGACTACATTTTGTTCCCGATCCGTTTCAATTTTATTATTTTTGAAAAATGCGAAACAAGTTTCTGTACTTATTATGTTTTATTTCCATCTTACCTGTTGATTGTACAATGCCCGGGGAGCACAAAGATGAAAAAATAGGGGAGTCAAAAATGTCTCCACACAAAGATTCTTTTCATAGGCTTTGTCAATATTGGGAATTGACAGATGCCGAAAATCCATCATACGGGGATATTAGTGATGAGCACACCGAAGGCATCTCTAACCTTCCGGGAATTGTTTTTATGACTGACTCAACTTTTCTTGAAAACCCGAAAGCAACCATGCGATATGGAAAGTTTGCACTCAGGGGTAAAGTAATTAATGCACAATTCGATGACGGTAAAAAAGCCGTATACACGATACAGGATTTGAATGATTCTACTATGGTTGTTCGCCGGGTTGATAAAGACCATACCACCACTCTTAGTTTAAAAGGAGCCCGGGTTTTCTGGCCCGATGCAACTTTGAATCCATTCAATAAAATTAACAGCCTTTGGAGAATAAAGCCCGTAAAAACTGAAAGCCCGGAAGCCTTGCGGGAGAGGTTGAAGGGATGCGTGCAGTTTTATAAATATTTTTTCCAGGGCTATGCAGAAAGTGATGCCGATGAAATTGATTTCCTGGGATTGCCATCCTGCTTTAGATGGTACCAGGGAGGCATCTTTGTACAGGGGCCAAAAAAACTGGATAAGAAATGGATCAATTGCTTTTATTCGGAAGAGCAGGCAATGCAGGCAAGACAAATGATGGAGGATGTGGTAACAAAAAAATATGACTGGGATACGACTCAAAAAAACTGGATAAAACAAACTGTGACTGTCCTTAAACAAATGCATGATAAAATATAGATATACCCTATAAATTGTTGTTGGGGGTTGCCAGCTTTTTTAAAAGACTTAGTTGTAAACGAAATCTTCTTTAAGGTTGGTAACGCTGTCACTTACAAATTCTTGAATTTCCTGATAGTTTCTTTTGGATCAGCAGATGTAAAAACTGCATTGCCTGCAACCAACACGTCAGCACCGGCACTTAAAATTTCTTTCCCATTTTGTAAGGATACCCCACCGTCGACTTCAATTTTTGCAGATGAACCGGACTCTATAATTAAAGATTTTAATTCTTTAATTTTTTGAATAGTATATGGTATGAATGATTGTGCTCCAAACCCCGGATTTACGCTCATGAGATTCACAAGGTCAATATCTGCAATGATATCTTTAAGAAGAAAAACAGGAGAATGCGGATTGATCGCAACGCCTGCTTTCATACCCAACGATTTTATTTGCTGAATGTTCCTGTGTAAATTTCTGCATGCCTCAAGATGTACTGTTAATCCGTCTGCTCCTGCATCTTTAAATTCTTTCGTAAATTTTTCAGGCTCGACTATCATCAGGTGCACATCAAAAAATTTTGTTCCGGATTTTCTCATTTGTTTTATGATTGACATTCCATAACTGATATTGGGAACAAACAGCCCATCCATCACATCAAGGTGAAACCAGTCGGCCTCGCTTTCATTAAGCATTTTACAGGCATCTTCGAGATTTAAAAAATCTGCAGCTAAAAGTGAGGGGGCGATTATGGGCATGTTGTGAATGTGAGTTGTCAATGGTCAATGGTCGATAGTCAATAGTCAATGGTCAATGGTCAATGGTCAATGGTCAATGGTCAATGGTCAAT
>JBDTZL010000041.1:0-10692 GCA_040005125.1 Ginsengibacter sp. | reverse complement strand
AGTTCTAAACTTTCCAAAAGTTGAAAGTTCCAAACTTTCCAAAAGTTGAAAGTTCCAAACTTTCCGAAGGTTGGTATTTACCGGTAAGTAATCGTTGATTATTTATTCTGATAGAATTCGTAACTTCAAAAAAATATTTAAGGGATGGAAAACTTGCTAAACAGAATTACCTCCAATCCCGATATATCCTTTGGTAAACCTGTAATCCATGGAACAAGAATGGCAGTAGTCTTTTTACTGGAACATCTCGCTTCCGGAGATTCTCATTAAGAAATCCTTGAGGCTTTTCCTTTTTTAGTAAAAGAAGATATATTAGCCTGTTTGCAATATGCTACTCAGCTAATGGATAGAAATTCTATTTCGCAAAGGATTAATTTACCTTCTGCATGACATTCCTTGTTGATGTTAACCTTCCCAGGTTTCTTTGGCAATTTCAAACTGATGAATTTATTTTCGTATTCAACATTAATCAGGAACTTTCAGATTCCGACATTTGGCAATTAGCCATAAAAACAAATATGCTATCTTAACCAGGGATTTGGATTTCTATCACAAAGCGAAGGAATCTATTAATTTCCCCAAAATAATAATTTTCCGTTTTGGAAATTTAAAATTGAATGCGATGCGACAATATTTACAGCAAAACTGGGATGCCATATATAAACTAATTCAGGACAATGAATTGATATTCGCCTGGAAAAATGAGTTGGAAATTGTGTATTAATTTTGAAAAGCTATTTATGAAGAAACTTTTTTTCTTTTCACACTTGCCATATTTTTTACCTTTAAGAATAATGTGTAAACTTTTGGAAAGTTCTAAACTTTCCAAAAGTTGATAACCAAAAGTGTTTGTGCTACTTTTACCCTATGGAAAAAAAACTATTTTTATTAGACGCGATGGCGCTTATTTACAGAGCTTATTATGCCCTTATCCGCAGCCCGATCATTACCACTAAAGGCAAAAATACCAATGCCCAGTTCGGGTTTACCAATACATTATTCGATCTCATCAGTAAAGAAAAGCCTACCCATCTCGCAGTGGCTTTTGATACGGTTGCGCCTACAGAAAGGCATACTGATTTTGTTGCTTACAAAGCCAACAGGCAGGAAGCTCCTGAAGATCTGCTTGCGTCCATTCCGGATATAAAAAAAATTATCGAGGGCTTTAATTTGCCTTGTGTTGAATGTGATGGATATGAAGCCGATGATATTATTGGTGCCCTGGCGCAACAGGCAGAAAAAGAGGGCTATGAAGTTTTTATGGTAACGCCTGATAAAGATTTCGGGCAACTGGTTACAGATAAAATAAAAATTTACAAGCCCGGCTACCAGGGTGGGAAAGTTGAAATTATGGGAGTTAAAGAAGTGTGTGAAAAATGGGGTATAAAAAGCGTGAGCCAGGTTATAGATATCCTGGGGTTGATGGGCGATGCAGCCGACAATATTCCCGGTATTGCAGGAATCGGTGAGAAAACAGCTTCGAAATTGTTAGCTCAATACGAAACGGTTGAGAATATTTTAGCCGATGCAGAAAATATTAAAGGCTCGCTAGGTGAAAAAATAAGAGCAGGAAAGGAAATGGCTATCATGAGTAAAAAGCTGGCAACGATTATTACAAAAGTCCCCTGCAAATTTCATGAAGAAGATTTCAGGATAAAGGCCTATAATGCTGAAGCGCTGAAAGACATATTTACCGAGCTTGAATTTAAAACCCTCGGCAGGAGGATACTGGGCGATGAGTACAATGTTTTTGTTGTAGAGAAACAGGTAATACAAACCGACCTGTTTGGAAATGCCATGGAAGTGCCGATACCAAAACCGGAAGAAGAGAAAAAGGTGGAAGAAAAGCCCGGGCTGGCCGCGGATAAGAATATCGGTAATACGCCACATACGTATTATTTGGTTGAAGGGGAAGAAGCCATAAATGACCTGGTCAAAAAATTATCAGGGCAAAGTGAAATTTCTTTTGATACAGAAACGACACATATAGATGCGAATGAAGCTGAGCTGGTAGGATTAAGTTTTTCATACCAAAATGGCGAAGGCTATTATGTGCCTTGCCCCCCGGATGAGGAACAGGTTGTAAATATATTGCATCACTTTAAGGAATTGTTTAGTGATGAATCAAAACTATGGGTTGGCCAGAATATAAAATATGATTTACTGGTGTTGAAATGGTATGGGTTTGAATTAAAAGGAAAAATTTTTGATACCATGCTGGCGCATTATGTAATTGAAAGCGAAGGCAGGCGTAACATGGATCTCCTGAGTGCGCAATATCTTGGATACCTGCCTGTATCTATTAAAGAATTGATTGGGAAGAAAGGACAGGCACAGGGGAATATGCGTGATGTGGAGATTGAAAAAGTGAAAGAGTACGCAGCTGAAGACGCAGACATCACACTTCAGTTGAAAAAAGTATTTACCCCTTTTTTAAAAGAAAAACAGGTAGAAAGAGTGTTTGAAGAAGTAGAAACACCCCTGGTAAAAGTTCTTGCGGATATGGAATACGAAGGTGTAAAAGTTGACATGAATTTTTTGAATGTTTACTCAAAGGAATTGGAAACCGAAGCTGCGAAATGCGAGCAAAGTGTTTATGAACAGGCAGGTATAAAATTTAACCTTGCATCTCCCAAACAATTAGGTGAAGTACTATTTGAGAAAATGCAGATAGGCACTCAAACAAAAAAAACCAAAGGCGGCCAGCATGCTACCGGTGAAGATGTGCTTTTAAAACTGGCAAAGGAAAATCCTATTGTTGAAAATATTCTGAACTTCAGGGAACTTACCAAGTTAAAATCAACTTATGTAGATGCGTTACCGCAAATAATAAATAAAAGGACACAGCGCGTGCACACCTGCTATGGACAAGCCATTGCGGTTACGGGCAGGCTTAGCAGTAACAATCCAAATCTCCAGAATATTCCTATAAGAACTGAAAGGGGCCGGGAGATTCGTAAAGCCTTCATACCGAGAGACAGTGATCATCTAATAGTTTCTGCTGATTATTCACAGATTGAATTGCGTATTGTTGCTGCCATTAGCGGCGATCCCGCCATGTGTGAAGCATTTAAACAAAAAAAAGACATCCATACTGCAACAGCGGCAAAAGTTTTTAATGTATCGGAAGAGGATGTTACCAAGGAAATGCGTTATAAAGCTAAGAGTGTAAACTTCGGAATTATATACGGGCAGGGCGCCTTCGGACTGGCCGAAAATCTGGGTATCCCGCGCAGCGAAGCGAAAGACATTATTGAGAATTATAAAAAACAGTTTGCCAATATTCAAAAATATATGGACGAAACTATTGCTTTTTGTAAAGCTAACGGTTATGTACAAACGCTGATGGGCCGGAAGCGATGGCTTAAAGATATCAATTCATCCAACTTTACGGTTCGTGGCTATGCAGAACGCAATGCCATTAATTCGCCCATACAAGGCACTGCCGCAGATATGATAAAGCTGGCAATGATTAAGATTCATGATGAATTTAAGAAGCATAATTTCAAATCAAAAATGATCATGCAGGTACATGATGAGCTTGTATTTGACGCCCATAAAAGTGAAGTGGAAATAATAAAACCCATCATTATTGAGTGTATGCAAAATGCTTTATTGCTTCCCAATGGTGTGCCTGCCGATGCTGAAATTGGGGCAGGAGACAACTGGCTGGAAGCGCATTAAACAGAACCTTTTTTTATAACCCATAAATGCTTCTATCAAAACAGATTCTTTCGTTTTTGAAAAACCTCAACCTTGAAGTTGAGCTTCCGGCAGGAGTGAAGGTCATGAACCCATTTAAAGAGAATGCTACATTCAATCTTTGTGAGAAATTCTACAAAAAATATTATAGCGACAATAATCCACGCTATTTAATATTGGGGATAAACCCTGGGAGATTTGGCGGTGGTGTAACCGGAATTCCTTTTACTGATCCTGTGCGGTTACAAAATATTTGCGGTATTGAGAATGATTTTGCAAAGAAACAAGAGCTGAGTTCTGTTTTTATCTACGAAACGATACATGCATTTGGAGGCCCCGGAATATTCTACGACAAATTTTATATTTCGGCAATCAGCCCGCTCGGATTTATAAAGAACAATAAGAATATGAATTATTATGATGACAGGCACCTGGAGAACAGTATCAGGGATTTTGTTGTTGAATGCATAAACCGTCAGCTTGAATTTGGCATCAACCGCAAAGTTGCATTTTGCCTGGGCGAAGGAAAAAATTTCATATACCTCTCGAAGTTAAATAATGAAATGAATCTCTTTGAGAAGATCGTTGCATTACCACATCCAAGATTCATTATGCAATACAAGCTTAAAAAGAAAGCAGAATATATTGTGCGGTATCTTCGTGAGCTGGCGGCGGTAACCGATCAGACTTAATAATTAGTCATTGGTCATTGGTCATTGGTCATTGGCGCGCGTAGTTAGTATTTCTTTAGTTAAAAGGTTACCATTGACCTATTGACTTATTGACCAACGTCTGAAACCTGAAACCTGAAACCTCATACCTCATACCTGTACAATGAATACAACATTAATATATTGTTATGATGCTTACTGCGGCTGGTGCTATGGCTTTAGCGAAGTGATGAAAAAAATAAATTCTGTCTATAAAAATACATTACAGTTTGAAGTACTTTCCGGGGGAATGATTTTACCTGAAGAGCCCGTATCAATAGCCGCAACAGCAAAATATATCCTGGGAGCCTATAAAAGAGTTGAAGAAGTTACAGGAATAAAATTCGGAGAAGATTATTTATGGCATATTCAACACCCGGATCAGAGTGACTGGTTTCCGAATTCAGAAAAGCCCGCTATTGCATTATGCATTTTTAAGGAATATTTCCCCGACCTGCAGGTAAGCTTTGCGAGCGATATGCAATATGCATTACACTTTGAGGGACGCGATTTAACTGATAATGAATCCTATCGTCTTCTCCTGGAAAAATATAATATTCCCGCTGAAGAGTTTTACGAAAAACTGGACGAAGAAGAATACAAAGAGGCGGCTTATTATGAATTCGCACTGTGTAAACAATTAAATGTTACGGGCTTCCCGGCTGTGTTCCTGCAATTAAGCGAAACAAAATTTTACCAGCTTGCACAGGGTTATACCCCATTTGAAAGCATTGATGAGCGAATCAAAAATGTATTGAAAGAAAATAAACCGGAATAAAATTTTCAGAAAGCCGGGGTCGGCGGATGTATATTTTATGAAGAATTGATTATTACGCAATAACTTTTTTCACCTTTGATTGAATGTATAGTATGATATGGGATGCAATAAGGAGCTCAAAAACGATTTCTTTAATAATCATTGGGTGGAATTTTAATAGTAGTTGTTACTATTGACTAAAACGTCCTGTTCCTGAATTTATTACGCGTAATAATACTCTATTAACTGTAAATTGGCTTATCGAATTGCAGGCATATATTTTGTTTATAGAATTTAAAACATTCTATGCTAAATAAATTATTTGTACTTATAATGGGTTGCCTGGTTGGAATTACAGCAAATTGCCAGGTAAATAAAAACACCGGTAATTCAGATTCAATAATTAATACCGCGGCAGGAACCATCGCTCTCCCTGCTCCTTATGCAACACGTTCAGTAAGAAATAACTCACAGGTTATTGGATGGCCTGAAGGTAAAACACCCATCGCACCTGCAGGATTTAAGGTCACGCTGTTTGCGGACGGCCTGGACAATCCAAGATGGATGTATGTAGCGCCCAACGGAGATATTTTTGTTTCTGAGGCCAATACAATAAGCGATGGATTTGCAAAAACCAGTGAAACCAGAACAAAAAGCCGGAGTAACAACAGCATTCTTATATTCAGGGATGCGGATCATGATGGCATTCCGGAATTGAAAAAAATTTTTTTAACGGGCCTGAACCGCGCTTTCGGCATGCTGATTATTAATAATAACTTTTATGTTGCCAATACAGATGGGATCCTGGTTTTTCCGTACGAAACAGGACAGACAGAGATGACTTCACCGGGAAGAAAAATACTTGACCTGCCAGCCGGTGGCTATAACAATCACTGGACAAGAAATTTACTGGCCAGCCATGATGGATCAAAAGTCTATGTAACGGTGGGTTCGGGCAGTAATGTTGCGGAGCATGGTATTGATAATGAAATAAGAAGAGCAGACATACTTGAAATAAATCCTGACGGAACAGGAGAAAAAATTTATGCCAGTGGCCTTCGCAATCCTGTAGGGCTTGGATGGGCACCGGGTACCAATACTTTGTGGACAGCAGTAAATGAAAGAGATGCACTCGGTGATGAACTCGTTCCGGATTATACAACAAGTGTCGTACAAAATGGATTTTATGGATGGCCTTATTCATACTTTGGAAAAAACCCTGACCCACGAATGAAAGGCCAGCGACCTGACCTTGTAAGCAAAGCGATAGTACCCGATGTGCCGTTAGGCGCCCATACTGCTTCGTTGGGCCTTGCTTTCAATGAAAAAAATTATTTTGGTGCCCAATATGCGGGCGGACTTTTTGTTGCCCAGCACGGATCCTGGAACAGGAGCGAGCTCTCCGGGTATAAAGTTGTATTCGTTCCTTTTAAAAATGGCAAGCCTTCAGGGTTTATGGGAGATTTCTTAACCGGGTTTATCGCCGATGAACAATCCAGCAGCGTCTATGGGAGACCGGTAGGTGTTGTTTTTACCGGTGATGGATCTTTACTCGTAACTGATGATGCAGGTAATAAGATATGGAGAGTTACCGAAGATAAAAAGTAGTAAAGAATAATTTGTTTCAATTGATACTTAATGCAGCTATATGTATCAGCCGGTGATCTATCTCAGAAAAAATTCCGGTAATGCTTAACAGTGGGCCTCAGAATATTTCAGTTTAAAGGTTTTTAATATAGTGGGAGGGAGTAACTCCAAACTGCCTGTGAAAGTCCCTTGAAAAATTACTGTTCAGGTTATACCCTACGGTATTGGCGACCTCATTGATTTTATATTTTCCTTCTGCTAACAGTTCTGCTGCTTTTTTCAGGCGGGAAATATTAATGAGTTCATTTGGTGTAAGGTCTGACAAGCCCTTGATCTTCCTGTAAAAGGTTCCCCTGCTCATGTTCATCATCTTCGAAAGCCTGTCTACATCAAGATCCATATCAGTTATATTCTTATCAATGACCATTTGAAGTTCTTCAAGAAAACTTTTATCGGCTTTTGTACAGGCGATGCCCTTTATATGTGCAAGCGGCGAATGTGCATAGTATTCTTTTATGATGTTATGGTTGTTCAGAAGATTAATTATTTGTGCAAGGAGGTGTTCGAGCACGAAGGGCTTTTCAATATATGCGTCGGCTCCTGTTTCAAGTCCTTCTATTTTTGATGTCAGCGTGTTTTTGGCGGTAAGTAATATGATGGGTATATGACTATACTGCAGGTCTGTTTTCATTTTCCTGCAAAGTTCTATGCCATCCATGACAGGCATCATGATATCGCTGATGACTAATTCAATATTCTCCTGCAAAAGAATTTGCAAAGCCTCCTTCCCGTTAGCGGCTTTGTAAATATTGTAGTTGTTGTGTAACTCTTTTTGAAGAAAATTTATTATTTCCTTGTTATCTTCTACAATTAAGATAGAAATATGAGACATATGTTGTGGCCCTGTATCAGCGTTATCCTCAACTAAAGGAGTATCAATTTCAATGGTTTCATATTCAACGAGGCTTATTTCATGTTCCTGATGAATAGGAATGGACAATAAAAAAATATTGAAATTATCTACAGGCTTTTTAAGATCGAGAACGCCTTTATGCAATTCTGCAAGTGAGCGCGAGAGGGGCAGGCCAATACCAGTTCCTGCATATTTTTCAGTCTGCTTCAGGCGGTAAAACGGCTCAAATATTTTTTCTTTCATTTCATAAGGAACCACATTGCCATCATTTTTAAATTCGATATTAAACACATTATCGTCGCTGCTGAATGACAATAAGCGCACGATAACAGCATGATCGGCATACTTGATTGCATTATTGAAAAGATTACTAAGTATTTTTCTGAAAGCTTCCGGATCTATATATGCGAGCAACGGAACACGCGGCAGCTCAAGTTTAAATGAAAGCCTTTTTTCTTCTGCGGCCGGTTTGTAAATCGAAAATAATTCCTTCAGTAAATCACTTATATCTGTTCTTACAAAATTCAGGCTGTAATTGTTTGCTTCTGCCTTTCGGAAATCCAGCAACTGATCTGTGAGATGAATGAGTCTATCGGTATTTTTATCTATCATTGTTAAATTCTCAAATAATATTGAATCACTTGAGGAAGTTTTTAAAAGTTTTTCAACAGGCAGTTTTATTAATGTTAACGGTGTCCTGATCTCGTGCGTAACATTTGTAAAAAATTCAATTTTTGCGGTATAAATTTCGCGTTCTTTTTCAATTTCAAGTGTTTTAATTTTTCGCAGATTTTTTTCTCTTAATGCGATGTGATAGTATCTCAATATAATGAATACAATGCCAAGTGCGGCCAGCATGTACGCGAAATATGCCCATGGACTTGCCCAGGCCGGTGGCAATACCCGGATATTTAATATTGTTTCTTTATCATTCCACACTTCGCCTGCGCCTGATCCTTTTACTTTAAAAACATAATTGCCAGGTGGCAGTTTGGTATAATAAATTTTCCGGTTGCTTATTATATGTATCCAATCTTTATCAACTCCTTCCATTTTATATAAATATTCATTCCTTCCTGGCATTGCATAGCTCAATGCAGCCACATCAAAGCTAATAGTTGAGCTGTCATAAGGAAGGGTTATAGAAGTTGTATAAGGAATAGCCTGTTTAAGACGCGAACCTGCGTTGATCTTAAGTTCCTGGTTATTTACCAGCAGGTTTGTAATAAAAACCGGGGGAACAAATGTATTTCTTCCGAAAGATGACGGATTGAAACTTATCATACCTTTTACTGTGCCAAAATAAAATAGCCCGTTATTGCTTTTGTATGCTGAATTATAATTGAACTGCTCACTTAGCAGGCCGTTGTTGGTATTGTATATTTTTGTTTCCTTGCGGTTTGTACTTAAACTTACAAGTCCTTTGGATGTAGAGATCCATAGCGTTCCGGTATTATCTTCAAGTACCCTGAATACCTGGTTGTCCCGCAAAGCAGGCTCATCTGTATAGCGAATGATATTTTCAGATGCAACATCGTACATGCATAAACCACTCTCGGTACAAAACCACATGTTTCCAGTATGATCCTCAAATAAATTATTTACATAATTGTTCGGAATCGAATTAATATTTTTGGCATCATATTTAAAACTTCCTTTTACACCGGTGCGGGGGTTATAAAAATAAATACCATTTCCGTAGCTACATATCCATAGTGTGCCAGACTCGTCCTCATGAATAGCCTGTGTCTGCATATTAAAATAAGGGAGAAGGCTGAAATTATCTTTTTCCCTGTTGTATTGAAACAGGCCATTCCATGTGCCTACGAGTATATTGCCCTCTTTTGTTTTATAAAGGGTAACAATAAAATTGCTGCTGAGAGAATTAGGCTTATCACTTTTCTCGTAGTGCCTCGTTACCTTTTCCGTTCGCAGGTCAAAAATATCAATGCCGTGTTCATAAGTGCCTATCCATAATTCATTATTATCCGCAAGCAAGCCATGTATATTCTGATATGAAATACTGCCATGTTCTTTGCCTGGCATAAAATGTTTGATGATACCGGTTTTTATATCCAGTTTATTCAATCCTGCGTCTTCTGTGCCTATCCATAAATTATTATACTTATCAGCACATATCTCATGAACAAGATTTCCGCTAAGGCTGTTCACGCCGGGCAATGGAAAATATTTTTGAAACTGGTTCAGTTGTTTTGAATAATAATTGACGCCGCCAAAAAAAGTCCCTACCCAGGTACTTCCTTCCCGGTCTTTACAAAAATCTGTGATCACATTATCATTAATCGAATAAGGATTAGCGTATTGTTTTTGTATCTGTTGGGTTACCCCTGTTGCCAGGTTCAGAATATATAAACCACTTTCAGTTCCCAACCAGAATTCTATTGCAGACTGTCGCATGATTTTGTGTACCTGTATATTATCTTCCCAGGCGGTACCTTTAAAAACATTGGTAAACTGTAATTTTTTTGTATTGAATAACAGGGCCTGCTGCAATGTGGCGATCAGTATAGTTGTATCGCTCGCAGGATACATGCTCTGTATAAAAACAGGGGATTTGGTTTTGTACAAGGCTGCAACATTATAATTGATAAATTTATCTTTACGGGTATCATATTGCCTTATACTCCCGGAATCATTAGCGCTCCAGACCGTGCCATTTTCTGCAATACTAAGAACCAGTGTTCTTGTATTGGTTTCATTATAGATACTGGTGCTGTTTGTAATTGTATTAAACCTGTACAAAATATAATTTGCCACCAGCCAGATGTTATCGTTGTTATCACCATTAATAAATCTGACTTCGACCTGCGGGATCTTATTGTACAACTTGAATGCATCATGAACAGGATCGTATATATAAACACCTTTATAGGTTCCCACCCATAACCTTTCCTGCTTGTCTTCAAAAAGGCTTAGTATTGAATTGCTTCCTATGCTCAGGGAATCGGTAATATCATTTCTGAAAGTCTTAAATGTGGTTCCATCAAACCTGTTAAGGCCAT
>JBDTZL010000282.1:0-33272 GCA_040005125.1 Ginsengibacter sp. | reverse complement strand
TAACTTTAAATCATTAAACAAAAAAATAAGACTTGCCGAAACAAAATCGTAAGGGTAGTTAGAAGGATGAGGGATTGTGAATCATAAAAACCAGTAGTTTTATTTTTTTATGATCTGAACAAATACAGAATATACTCTCAATTCATTTGATGAATATCTTGCATGTATTTATTGTCACTGGGCTTCCGGTAAACTTAATTTAAAAATCACAGCAACATGAATCAAAAACTATTATTACTGGCAGGGTTCCTCTGCCTTGCTTCTTACTTATACGCGCAACAGGTTACACTCACAAGTGACCAGATCAAAGCACTAACTCCTGATTGGAAAGGTGAACGTTCTGCTGATGGTCGCCCAAAAACATCCGAGCGTTTTTTAGAGCGCCTGAAAAATGTTTCTCTTGAGGAAGCGTGGGGCTACCTGCGCGGCAAGGGTTATCAAAACCAGTTTGAGGGAGATTGGATGGTCATTCTTCCTGACTCGGTAATGACAGGCCGTGCGGTCACAGCGCAGTACATGCCTATGAGGCCCGATTATGATAAACTGGTAAAAGATAAAGGCAAAACGGAGGGCCGTATCGGCAATACCAACTCATGGCCCATTGATGTATTAAAAGACGGAGATATTTATGTGGCAGATAGCTACGGTAAAGTAGCAGATGGAACTTTAATTGGCGACAATCTTGGTAATGCCATTTTTGCAAAATCGCACAGGGGTGTGGTATTTTATGGTTCGGTAAGAGATATTGAAGGACTCGAAGAGATCAAAGGATTTAATGGTTGGATAAAAGGTTATGATCCTTCTTATATACAGCAAATGATGTTGGGTGGCATTAATGTGCCGATACGCATTGGCAGGGCCACAGTATTACCAGGTGATGTTGTGCTTGCAAAAAAAGGAGGGGTCGTTTTTATTCCGGCACAATATTTAGAAGACCTGGTGCAGAATTCAGAATTCGTACAACTGAGAGATGCGTTTGGACATCAGCGTTTACGTGAGGGTAAATATACCCCGGGCCAGATTGATCAGCAATGGACCGATGAGATAAAAAATGATTTTTTGAAATGGCTGGATACACAAAAAGATCTTCCAATGACAAGAAAAGAATTGGACGAATATATGAAGGACAGAACCTGGTAAGATGGTGAATGATGGAATGGTCAATAGTCAATGGTCAGTGGTGAATACCGGAGCATCTGGTTTCAACACTGATCATAACCTGTAAGCTACTGCTTATTCACAATTCACCATTTACCATTCACAACTCACAATTTTCACTTTAATAAATTAAAAATTATAATTATGACTCCCTCACAAAAATTTTTAGAGAAGGCCGGGTTAAAGGACCAGGATAACATAGAAGAAACCTCTTCATATAATAAAGCGGATGTCCCCGAAAATCCGCGCCGCTCTTTCTTAAAAAAATCAGCTTTAGGTGGCATTACATTAGGCGGGGCTTTTATGTTTTCTCCTATTGAAGACCTGGTAGCGCAAAGCACTCAGAAAGTCAGGCGTTATTCTGCTCCGTCTGATTTAAAAATTACAGACATGCGTTATTGTGTCACTACGGTGTTGGGCCGTACCGCCATTATCCGCATAGATACCAACCAGGGAATTTATGGATTAGGGGAAGTAAGAGATGGGGCTGATGAGCGCTATGCCTTAATACTGAAAAGCCGTTTGCTCGGACAAAATCCCTGCAATGTGGAACAGATATTTAAATCTATAAAACAGTTTGGTGGCCAAAGCAGGCAGGCAGGTGGTGTATGCGGCGTAGAGATGGCGCTTTGGGATATATGTGGTAAAGCATATAATGTTCCTGCATGGCAATTACTTGGCGGCAGGTATCGGAATAAAATAAGACTGTATGCGGACACGCCCGAAGCGGGCTCACCTGAAGAACAAAAAAAATTAATGGACTACCGTATTAATGATCAGGGTTATACCTGGTTAAAAATGGACCTCGGAATAGGAGAATTGAAAGGCATACCAGGAGCTTTGGTAAACGATAAATTCTGGCAAAATCCCCAGGGAGATTTAGCACAGTGGGGTGATCAGAGTGATTACATGTCTTATGGAAATACCCTGCATCCGTTTACACAAATACAGATCACTGATAAGGGCCTTGACGGACTGGCTAAGCTGGTAGAAAATGTAAGGGGCATGTTAGGATACGACATTCCTCTTTCTACTGACCATTATGGGCATTTTGATGTAAATAATGGAATAAGGTTGGGAAAAAGGCTTGAACAATACAGGCTGGCATGGTTGGAAGATGTAATTTCATGGGAGTTAACAGATCAATGGAAAATGCTTTCGGATGCACTGGAAACCCCCTGTCTGACCGGCGAAGATATTTATCTGCTGAAAAACTTTAAGCCTCTTATTGATATTCATGCAGTTGATATTATTCACCCCGACCTCGCTACATCGGGCGGTTTGCTGGAAACAAAAAGAATTGGTGACTATGCCGAAGAACATGGAGTAGCTATGGCGATGCACCAGGCCGGCACACCAATTTCATTTATGTCAAATGTGCATTGCGCTGCAGCCACGCAAAATTTTTTAGCGCTGGAACATCACTCTATAGATCTCCCATGGTGGGAGAGCCTGGTGAAAACAACTGATGGAAGAAAATTAATTACTAAAGGCTTTGCCAATCTTCCACTCACAGCGCCTGGCCTTGGAATTGAATTGAATGATGAGGTTGTAAAGCAGCATCTTCATCCTACTGATAAAAGTTATTTTGAGCCAACTCCGCAATGGAACGATAAACGTTCTCACGACAGGATATTTAGCTAAAAGGATTGCGAAATTAATTGCAGGATACTTTAAAAATAAAGAACGCATTAATGAATAGTAAGATTGCTTCATCCCGTTGGTACCGCCTCATTCCCGTGGCTTTTATTACCTACAGCCTGGCATACCTCGACCGTGCTAATTTTGGTTTCGCTGCTGCAGGCAACATGGCGAAAGATCTGCACATTACCGCAGCCACATCTTCTTTATTAGGGTCGCTTTTTTTTCTGGGTTATTTCTTTTTTCAAATCCCCGGAGCACACTATGCTGCAAATAAAAGTGTAAAAAAGCTAATCTTTTGGTCTTTAATATTGTGGGGTGGGTTAGCGATAGCAACGGGTTTGGTAAGCAATATTACCGGGTTAATTATCATTCGCTTTATGTTGGGTGTAGTGGAAAGTGCTGTAATGCCTTCGATGGTTATTTTATTGAGCCGGTGGTTTACAAAGGCCGAGCGTTCACGGGCCAACACTTTCCTGATCCTCGGCAATCCTGTTACAATACTTTGGATGTCCATATTGTCGGGATACCTGGTTAATTCGGTGGGATGGCGATGGATGTTTATATGGGAAGGATTGCCCGCAATAGTATGGGCCTTTTTTTGGTGGATCCTGGTAAATGATAAACCTAAAGATGCAACATGGTTAATACAAAATGAAAAAGAAGTTTTGGAACGTGCCTTACTTGAAGAACAGCAGGGCATCAAACCTGTAAAAAATTATGCTGCAGCCTTTAGATCAAAGGTAGTTGTTTTGTTATGCCTGCAATATGCATTATGGAGCATCGGCGTGTATGGATTTGTAATGTGGCTTCCCTCTATCATTAAAGCAGCACCGGAAATGACTATTATAAAAACAGGATGGCTTTCATCTCTTCCATATGTATTTGCTATCATTGGTATGATAAGCGTCTCGTACTTCTCAGATAAAACATTAAACAGGAAAGGGTTTGTATGGCCTTTCCTTCTTATTGCTGCACTTGCGTTCTATGCTTCTTATTTAATAGGAGTTAGCAATTTCTGGATATCTTTTGTGTTGCTCATTATTGCAGGTACCGCTATGTATGCGCCTTATGGACCGTTCTTTGCAATCATAACGGAAATTTTACCCGCAAATGTTACTGCAGGCGCAATAGCCATCATCAATAGTTTTGGTGCATTAGGCTCATTTGCGGGATCGTACATAGTCGGTTATTTAAATGGAACTACAGGTGGTTTTGGAGCCTCTTATATTTTTATGGCGGGTTCACTGTTTCTTTCATCTGTTTTAACTATAATTGCTTTGAAAGATAACAAGGTCAAAAGTTCAATGTCGAAAGCTGAAAGTTTAAGATTGAAAGCTGAAAGTTGAAAGTTTGAATTTAAAATTTTTAAATTTTTAAAGATAAAAAAATGAAAAAAATATTCTCCATTACTGTCATCGTCTTTCTTTTTACAGGAGTGATGAATGCCGTGGCACAAACGAGTCCCAAAGACATGGAAAAACTTATGGTACAGAAATGGTTTGAGGGAAAAGAATGGTTGGGCGGCCTGCAATTACAGCCGCATCAAACAATAAATGAGATGGAGTTTGCCCGGCAATACAAGGCTAATAAAGTTTACTGGGATAAAGCCTTTGCATTTTTAAAAGAACATGACCTTCAAACCATGGCCAATGGAAAATATCCCATGGATGGCGATAGTGTTTTTGCAATAGTAACCGAAAATCCAACAAAGGATTACGATAGTACGCAGTGGGAATCGCACCGTGGGTATATAGACCTGCACTGCGTGATCTCCGGTGAAGAAAAAATTGGTATTTATCCCATAACAAAACTAACGGTTACCAAACCTTACGATGGATCAAAAGATGTGGCTAATTATTCCGGAGAAGGAAAAATATATAGTGCTGTGCCGGGAGTCTTTTTTCTTTTCTTTCCATCAGATGCCCATAGGCCCGGCATTACCCCCGGTGGCAAAAAAACAGATAAGAAAATTGTAATAAAGATCAGGTACACAGAGTGATCTTGTACATGAAACAAAATATCTCCCTGAATAATCCGTAATAATGCCAGGACAATATCTTACATGGGCTTACAATAATACATAAGTTCCGGACTGCCAAAAATAAATTCTTTTTTGTCCGCTTTATATACATCCATTAACCAGGAATGTTTCGAAGTAGCGAGATGAATTTTTGTTCCTTCCAATGTAACATGACATGGCACTGTTTCGGATTTTTCTTCGACGTAAAATGTTATTTCGCTATTGGCTGTATCACTATTATTTTCAATATTCATTATTTTCAGAATTGGCTCATCTGTAGAAATACTTCCCGGCTTTGCTTCCCTGCGATACACGCTCCATTTGCCGATGATGTTTGAGTAGTTTACTCCAACGGGAGTAGTGAATTTTTCCACTACAACGGAGTCAGTAGGTAACATTTCATAGAAGAAGCTTTGCTTTTTAATCATTGTATGTACGTATTTATCTCCGTCATCTAATACGGCTTTTGTTGTATCAAGAGATTTTATGATAAATTCATCGGCACCTGTACTTAAAATATTACCAGCTTCCAGATCTGCTTTTCCTTTAAGGCTAAAGTTTACTCCGTTCCTGGTATATAGATCGTTGTTGCCGGAAAAAATAAAAAATAAAGTATCTTCAAAATCAACATTAGAATTATTTGTATGATCTCTGCGGGAAATCTCCTGCCATTTTCCACTAAATTGTTCCAGCGAATATGCAGAGCCATTAAGCGTCGGCATTGTAACATTAATCGGTTGAACACCTTTTCGTTTTACTTTCGTAACCACTTGCGCACCGGATGATAAGGCGATGAACAGGAAAAAGGCAAATGAAATTGAAGATATTAAACGCATAATTATTTATTAGGAGTAGACAAATCTTATTAATTACGGTACAAAATCCGCCGCACCAATACAGCGGCCTATAAAAGAAATTCGTACGCGCCTGAAGAAGAAAAATAATCCTTGCAATTTTAATTTCCCAACATTGGGAACAATTTCTTAATCTCTTCGTCATTGGGTTGCGCACCGTACTCACAAATCTCAAAAGCCTCCGCATGCTGCACCTGGGAAGCCTTGTCTTTTCCATACCATTTTTCAAGTGCCGCTCTTACGGCGGGAGTGATCGCTACAGCTTCTTTGAGAGCAAGCCATTTTTCGCGGTCAGTTTTATTTTGAGGAACCTGTTCAGCGTAATGTCCTATCCAGGGCAACCATTCATACATCTGCGACTCATGCGCGTCAAGTGCATGAATTTTTTGAGCAAATACATTGGTTATATCTATTGCAACATCAGGCCGGAAAGGATTTGGACGCTGAAAGCCATCCTGGAAATATAAAAATACCGGGTTCTTTTTTAAGGCGGGTGTTCCGGGAACAATATCGGGGACTGCGACCATATAGGCTGCATCCTGAACGAGCACCCCGGTATAACGGTGATCAGGATGATAATCATTTGGCCGCGGGGCAATTACTATATCAGCGTTCCATTCGCGGATCTTTTTAATGATCTGCAATCTTACTTCCAGTGAAGGCATTAATTGTCCGTCATGATTATCTAAAACATCATAGGTTACTCCAAATCTTTTGCCGGCTTCCTGTGCTTCTGCGAATCTTCGTTTAGCCAATTCTGTTCCTTTCAATAACTGGTGGCCCGCATCGCCATTTGTTACAGAAACAAATTTTACCGCATAGCCCATTTTTGCAAAAAGAATCGCTGTACCTCCGCCATCCTCGTCACAATCGTCGGGGTGAGCGCCAATCATTATAATGCGGATCTTACTGTCATTATTTTGGCCGTGTGTGGTAAAAAGAATGCAGGCAATAAAAAGAAATAAATAAGAAAAATTTTTGCAGATCATTCTCATAAAAAAGTTTTTGAGATTAAATAATATGACTGAGCAGCTATGAAGATAATATTTATTGAGAGAAATTTCATGTGGCTTAAGCCTTGTCTTGCTATGATGAAGATGCAATTTTATATTCGAACAAGGGCTTGCCGGACATGGGGGCCTTTGCATTGAATATTTTGTTGGCTTGAATTGCTTTATGCATATTTTCTAATTACGGGCAATACCGCTTTTCCCGGTTCTCTTCCCCCTGGTATATTTTTTTACTTCCGGCGCTACTTTGGTTCCCAATAGTTCAATCGCATGTAATATCTTATCATGAGGCATCGCTCCCAGGCTCATTTGTGCCAGGAAGCGGGTGTGTCCAAAGAGCTCATATTCATACAGGATCTTATCAATTACTTCCTGCGCGCTGCCCACAAGCAATGCTCCATGCTGGCCGGTAGAGGCATCAAACTGTTGCCTGTTCATGCCTTGCCATCCCCGTTCCTTTCCTATTTTTTCCATCACAGCCGCATAAGGTGGGTAGAATTCATCACGGGCCTTTTGTGAAGTATCATCAATATACACATGCGAGTTGATGCCAAGCTGTAATTCATTCATATTATGATCTGCCTTTTCATAGGCTTCGCGGTACAACTGAGTATAAGACGCAAAGCGGGCCGGGCTGCCACCAATAATAGCCAGCGCCATGGGCAATCCATATTCTGCCGCTCTAATTACAGATTCGGGCGTGCCTCCCACGCCTACCCAAATGGGCAACTTATGTTGAAATGGCCTGGGATATACGCCAAGGTTATCAATGCTTTGAGTAAATTTTCCTTTCCAGTTTACAGTTTCACTTTCATTGAGCCGCACCAGCATCTCCAGTTTTTCGGAAAATAGCTGATCATACTCATTGAGGTTGTACCCGAAAAGAGGGAATGATTCAATAAAAGAACCACGCCCGGCCATGATCTCTGCCCTGCCACCCGATAAAAGATCGACGGTGGCAAATTGTTGGAACACCCGTACAGGATCATCGGAGCTAAGCACAGTAACGGCACTGGAAAGTTTTAGGTTTTTTGTTTTTACTGCAGCTGCGCCCAGTATCACGGCGGGTGCCGATACTGCATATTCGGGGCGATGATGTTCACCAACTGCAAATACGTCAAGGCCTACCTGGTCGGCAAGCTCAATTTCTTCCATCAGGTTTAGTATCCGTTGGTACGGGGTAATGGTTTCTTTTGTTATAGGATGTGTTGCTACATCCGCAAAGGTGTAAATACCTATTTCCATGATCTTAAAAATTTAGGCCTGTTGCACATGCAAAGGTGCATTAAAACAGTGTTTATTGAACACATGCATACCTGATGATCGAAATAATTGTGGCTTATTTTTAAGAGTAGTTGCTTGCCCTACAATATTTTGGACAAGAATTATGGCGTAGCAGAAATCAGCTGTGCATGACGCAAACTATTCATTCTTCAACGAGGTGTTCATTAAAGCCTGAATTAATTAATTTTTCGTAAGCATCCCAAACTTCCGGTGGTATTTCCTGGTAAACCTGGAAGCCCTTTGCGGGGTAGAGCTTAATGCGCTGCAGGTCGCCTGTCATAATATTTATTACTTTCTCTAATGGAATAGCTCCTGTTGCATATGCGTCAAAAGGTATTTGCGGTGATGTAACCAACAGCTTTTTACCGGGCCAGTGTTTTTTAAACGTAGCATACGATCTCCTTTCCATGTAGGGCTTTTGCACTACTATAAAGCTTTGTGGATTAAGCCCTTTTTGTTCCAGCAATTCCTGGGTGAATAAAATATTTTCCCCGGTGTTAGTTGACGTATTTTCAATTAAAATATTATCCCCG
Source organism: Ginsengibacter sp. (assembly GCA_040005125.1). GTDB lineage: Bacteria > Bacteroidota > Bacteroidia > Chitinophagales > Chitinophagaceae > Ginsengibacter. Next base: position 24,769 of record JBDTZL010000282.1, on the reverse strand, counting down.
GGCACGCCCCTTTGAATAGCAATAACAGCAAACTGGTCTGCCTCCGTATCCTTCCATATATTTTTTGTAAAATTTCCCAATCCGCCAGACATGATTACCAACGGCGCCCATCCTTCCAGGAATAGATCTGCCGCTCTGTGTGCTACCCTCAGGTCATGGCTTCCCAATGCAAGGATGCAATCAGCTTTGGCAAGCTGATGATTCACGTGATGAAAATCCCAAAGTATTTGCGCCAGCGAAAATATTTCCGGAGTGATCATGGGCATTGTCTGAACTGTGATTTATTTGATTGATATGATTTTGCTGATATTATCTGAACCAGGATCTATTGGATTATTGGATGGTTGTGATTTTGGGAACTATTTTCTTAATCCTGGAAATCTATTACTCTTAAAAATCTTAGTTCAAACAAAAAATCTTAGTTCAGATAATCTAAGGATACCTTCCTCTTAAATGGTTCTCTACAATTACTTTTTTTAATTCGGCAGGGTCAATGGCCCCTTGTTTGGCATATATTATTTCACCGCCGGGTTCCACAACCATTGTAATCGGTAAAGTGCCATGCCATTCGGGATTAATGGCTTCAATCAATTTATTTTTATCATGCCGGCTTAAAATATAATTTTGATTGGAGGCCTTTTCCTTTTGAAGAAATTCAAGCACCTTTGCCCTTTTGCCCGGCTCATCGGCGCTGATGCCGATGAACTCAAAATCCCTGTCCCGGTACATCCTGTTGATAGTAATAAATTCCGGAAATTCTTTGATGGAAGGACCGCTCCATATTGCCCATACATTAACCAACCTCAGTTTATCCGAATTGTTTTTCAGCAAATCTTTTACTCCTGCTATATTAATCGTATTAATCTTTACAGGTTCCATTGCCCATTTATCCAGGGATTTTTGAACAGAAGCTCGTTTATCTGACCACTTTACCGAACAACCAAAAACTTTTGTGGTTTGTACCGGAAGTTCCTTGTTACCCAGCAAAGCTTCGACGGCATTTCGGGCGTCACTGGAATGTGGAATTTTGTCATGGCTTTCTGTGTCATCAAAACGTCCGCAATAACGCAACTTTCTTTCCCTGTCAAAGATAAAAACATGGGGGGTGGCAACGGGGCCATAAGCGATTGAGGTGGTTTCTGTTTTGCCATCATATAAATAAGGAAAATTAAAGTGCTTTTCCCTTGCCCTGGTTTTCATGTCTTCGAAAGAATCCCCGAGGTCAGAAAAGTCGAGTTCATCCAAACGAAGCGCTTTGGGATCATTGGGCATAATAGCAACAACCGCCACGTTTTTACCGGCATAGTCGGAAGTTAATTTAATAATCCGGTCTTCGTATGATTGTGCCGTAGGGCAATGGTTACATGTAAAAATGATAACAAGGAGCTCCGCCTTTTTAAACGAGGATAGTGTATAGGTCTTTCCATCAACACCTGGAAGGCTAAAATCAGGCGCGGTTGCACCTATCGGTAAGGTTTTATGATCCCCGGCTACTACATCAACGGGATTAATAAAAACAAATAGGATAATGCTGATCATTATTATTCCAGGGTAAGGACTGCCTTTCATATAAGAGATTTAATGAAAATTATCATTTTTCAAATCATTTTCTTTGAAGGATCATCAATTTTATTAAAATATATATAAATGTTTAAAGAAAAAAAATTAAAACGCAAAGTAAAGACTCCTGAGGAACAAAATTCCTTATGGCTAAATGTAGTGGAATACATGCTGCTGTATGGTCGATAGCAAGCCAGGCGGCCCCTAAAAGATGAAAAATCAACTTTTACTGACCGCCTGTTACTGCTTCACAAAAGTCTGTGAACAGAGAGTCGGTTTAGATGAAAAAATCTAAAGAATGATTACGCTATTACTGCCTCCGAATTCATTAGGAACCAGCCCATCTGCTTCGGTGTCGTTAAGCCAGTTACTTTCATTCACCAGGTATTTAAACTGATGTTGTGTATTTTTTGGGATCGTGACATCGCAGCTAAAAGTGCCGTCTTTTTTCTTACTCATTATAATAGCATTTTCCCAATCGCTGTTTAAGCCAAGGATCTCGACTGTCTCAGCATTTTCAACGTTTAAGGAGAATTTTACCTTGCAATAATCCTTAGATTTAAAATATTTTTTTTGTACCATTTTTCTTTATTTTATTTACAATTTTGATGAGGTAATTGATATAGGCTTGCCGCAATATTAAACTGCCATGATTACATTTTGTGCAATGATCGGCAAAAGTTTTCTACAAATTTTCACCAACCCATTAAATACCAGGAGTTTTAAGGATTCCCTAACAAGGTGTATATATAACTTCCGACCCAATAAAAACCGGGCAATTAATGGATCGCTTATGTGTAAGATAGTGGGAAAGGATGCCGGATATTTTTGAGTTACAATCAAATCAACTATTAATCCCGCGAATATACTACCCGGATTTTTTATTGCTAATATTTGATAAAATATTTTATATCGCCAATATAGGCTGTGTGAGAACCGGTTTTTAATGACCCGCTGTATTCTTTTCTGTCATATGATGAATAATAGGTGAACACGCTGCGGTCAATACTTTTTATCTTTCCTTTATAGGCCTTATCATCAAATGATCCATAATAATTTAAGCTTGTGGGGCCCACAGTTTTTAGTTTGCCCTTATAAGCATCATTGTCAAATGACCTGTAGTATGTAAAAGATACAGATCCCGCGTCTTTTAAGTTTCCTTTAAATGCGGGATCGTCATAAGGCATATAATAATCGAGAAGATTGGAACCAATGGTTTTTACTTTCCCTTTCAGCACTTCGTTTTCATCAGAAGTATAATAAGTAAATATAGTCCTTCCAATATATTTTACCTTTCCGCGGTATGCTTCATTATCTGTAGCGGGGTAATATTCTTCTTTTCCCATATACTTGTCCAGCCTTCCGGGATAAATATTTGCTATGGCATTATTCTCTATTCCCCAATCAATGATCTTTCCGTCTTTGGTCATATTCACAAGCACGGTCTCGTCAATTAAAAAAGTAATAATATCTGAATTTCCGCTGTTGTCGATTGTTATTTTGGCGAGTCTTTGTGCGAAAACAGGGGAAACTAAAAATGTTAGAACTAATACGATATATAATTTACTCATATTCTTTTATTAAAATACATTTAATCAAAATATTCAAAATATTCTTTATCAAAGATATATGATTGTTTTAACTTTCACCCCCGCTTGTTAGAAACAGTTCTCTTTTTGGAAGGATTTGATGCCCCCGAACTGTCCTGAAATAAGTTTAAGTACCGTTTAGGTCAATGAAAAAGTCGGTAATGTAATGATTTTGCCTGCAGGTATTTTATTCTAAAAATCCTATAATTACGCGGGAAATTAAAATTCAGACAAATGATTTTATGATCTTGCCCGGAGTCTTTTATTCTTATAAAATCCTTTGATTAAGAAAAAAAGTAAAATTCATACGATTATGTTTTATCCAATCCTATAATCGTTCAATCATTAAAGTCCTGGTTCAATAGCCAACTTCCTTTTGCAGCGCTTCGATCGCATTAAACAAATAAACAGCGGGCGCGTTCCAGTTTATTGCAATTTCATTAGAAGCATAAGAGGCATCGGTATCAGAATAGGCTGTTTCCGGTTCGGTATGCTCATAATAAGCATGGTCCTGCATCCCGGGATTCGGGCCACCCACCAACAGACCAGGCACGGGGTCTTCAATGCCATCGGCGATAGAGGGGCGATGGTGTGGGCGCATAGGAGATTTATAGCCTGTGCCGGTTACAAAACAATAACCAGTTGCATTTCTGCCCAATAAATAATCCATATTGGTTAAAGCCGCGTCTATATATTTTTTATCTTTTGTAATAAGATAAGCATTGATTAAAGCGATACCCTCGTTTGCTGCAGAAGAATTGCTTCCCCAGTTAAATTCTCTTGCCGAGGCTCCCATTACAGTTCCAAACGCATTGTTAGCTATCCGGGGAAGATATGCCTTAGCAAATGCTACGATTCTTTGAGCCAATATCCCGGCAGTACTTTTTGCAAAAGAGGGCAAGAAATTTCTTTGGCGGGCCATTGTGTAGTAACCCAACATGCTAACATTGCCCCAGGAAGGAAGTTGTATGGAATCAGCTGCGTGTTTGGAAATAGTATCGTAATACATCTTATTGCCCGTTGTACCTAATAGTTCCGTAGCTGCCCAAAACCATTCGTCAGTAAAATTTCTATCGCCATAGCCCCCGGTAGTAATTGCAGGCTCAAATCGTTTATTAATGGCATTTTGATTGTACACCACGCCCGGATTCTTTTGTGCCCACTTCCACGAATATACGGCAGCATTCAATAAACTGTCAGCCAGGCCGGGGTACTCTGCCCTGTACTTTTTAAAGATGCGGCTTGCCTGGGCCATTACCGCAGCAAAATCAAGTGTCGCGGCTGTTCCTTTTTGTACCACATACCTGGGTAGTTTGGTTACACCCGGGCTTACCATTGGGTCAAAAGCAGCATTGGTACATTTGTTATACACCCCACCATCATAAGGATCCTGCATACTTAGCATCCACCGGATGTTATACAAAGCTTCATCTAAAATGTCCGGAACATCATTCCCGCTTTCCGGTATATTCGTATTCAGTTCACTAAAGTACCGCGGGAAATCTTCATACGCCGCTAACAAGGTACCGGTAGTTATGCCCGAGTTCACGATGTACTTGTTGTAATCTCCTGCATCGTACCAGCCACCGGGGGTTGAAATAACGGTCCCCTCCGGGCGTTTAATGCCTGCAGCAGAAGGGTGTACCAATACCGCCGTATCAGGATGCCCGGCGGATCGATGCCATTTGCCGGCATATTTTTCTTCCAGCGGTACAGAAGAACGCATATAATAAAACCCTTTCAATATCGCTATAGCAACATTCTTATGAACATCATCATTAATTTGAAAAGGCCAGGAATCTCCAATACCCGGTATATACAATACATAATTGCCTTTTTGCCGAAAATCGCTAAAATCTGCAATTCTTGTTTTGAGAGAGGAATTAACAGACTGGCCAATTTCTCCCAGCACACCCTTATAAACTGTATCACCAACATTTGCTTTTAGCACATAAAAACCGAAATGAGAGCCGGCATATTCATCAGTTTTGTAGTCACTGGTCACCACTGCTATTTTAGGCGCAGTGGTATAATATCCACATTGATCGATTTTTATTATGTTTTGAGAAGATTGTGGCGAAACAGGGCTGCTTACAAAAAGAAAGACAACAGCGATACAGAGTTGGAAAAGTTTCATAATATTTACTATGGATAATTAATTTTTAGAATAATCAAAAATAGGCAAGGGCATACGATTTGATGCTAAATAATTACCAGCATGATAAATCAAGACACCGCGTGATAACACTGACACAATGATTACTGACGAATCCGGAAATCCACAATAAGGGAAAACAATTTACCGTTTGGTTGTGGATTAAAAAATGAGAGCTTGAACACTGAAAATGATTATTGATTTAACTAAACAATTTATTATGAAAAAGAAATATTTCGTCTTCATCGTAATACACACCATACTTTTATTTTCGGTTGCCGCAGGATACGGCCAGGATACTTCGAAGTTATCGGCGGAAAAACATTTAAAAAATAATTCCGACACATTAACTACTACTGATCCCAATAACGGAGTAGCTGATCCTAACAAGGCACCAGGGAAACCACACAGTACCATAGAATCGAATAGCGGAACAATGATCCCTGCTACCACCTCAGGTACAATGGGTTCTTCTGTAAATCCTAATACGCAATTTGTGATTCCTCTTCATAAAAGTAAAAGAAAATCAAACTCCAATATTGCCGCTGATTCAGGGATAATTATCCCAAAAAAATAGTAGTATAAAAATTAATTGTTGAGATGTTAGCCCCATCATCAGGTCGGCACGGTGCTACCAAGTGTAGAACCAGGGGTTGTAGTGGTTATTTGCAGTGGAAATTATTCTTCAAACTGCCCATTAATTGTTCCCTTGATTTATTACTTAATTGCTTTCAGGATTTATTCCCTGTTTTAATATTAATTTCATCTTCTTAAAAGGCATAAAAATTAATTTGGCGGTAAAATAAAAATCTGTTGAATATGTTTCGTCACGATGGTTTCCTAACTGTTATATATTTTTTATTATTTCTGGATCCAGGTTTTTCACAGGTAAAAAATTATGAGTCTTTCAGGATTGTACCTCTTGGAGTAATGGGTGGAATAGATGAAAGTAATTTATCTGCTTATATGGTTGCTGCAAGCGGCACCAATAGTTACATTTGTCTCGATGCAGGTACATTGCATTATGGCATTGAAAAAGCAATTGGCAATAAAGTCTTTTCAATACCGGCAGAGCAGGTAATTGAAGAATACATTAAAGGCTATTTAATTTCTCATGCACATCTTGATCATGTTGCCGGGCTCATCATCAACTCTCCAAATGACACCAATAAAAACATCTATGCTTTAGCCAGTTGTATACAAACGCTTAAAACATGCTATTTTACCTGGGAAAGCTGGGCTAATTTTGGAGATGAAGGCGAAGCCCCCCTTTTAAAAAAATATCATTACCGGGTGCTTTCTCCCGACACCACCATTAGCATTACAACTACCGGGCTGACAGTAAATGCATTCCCTTTAAGTCATGCCGGCATACAAAGCACTGCCTTTTTAATAAATAACAAGGATACCTATATTTTATACCTTGGAGATACCGGCCCCGATGAGATTGAAAAAAGCCAAAACCTTCATATTTTATGGCAGGCCGTTGCCCCACTTATAAAAAATAAAAAACTGAAAGGAATCTTTATAGAATCTTCTTTCCCTGATGAACAGCCCGATAAAATTTTATTTGGCCATCTGACTCCCCATTGGCTAATGAAAGAAATGGAGGAGCTCGCTAATGTAACCGGCAAAGATGCGCTGCTGGGATTTAATATAATAATTACCCATACTAAGCCACCTCAGATTAATATTGATAAAATTAAAGTACAACTTAAGGCTGAAAATACACTTAAACTAAGCCTGGTGTTTCCTGAACAGGGAAAGGCTTTTGATCTCTGAATTGTCTGAACTATGATTTGTTGGATTTTTAGGATTGTATGATTTGATAATGAAATCATAACCCTGAATATTGATAGGGTTAGTAATCCTGATAATCTTTTAATCCTAAAAATCATGGTTCAGACAAAAAATCATAGTTCAGACAATATTACTGGTTGCTATCATATGCCCGTTGCAAAGTTTCAATATCAAGCTTCTTCATCTCAAGCAATGCCTTCATAACGGGTTGCGATTTTTTTGGATCAGGGTCAGTTAACATTTCAGACAAGACGGTGGGAACAATCTGCCACGACAAACCAAATTTATCCTTCAACCAGCCGCATGCCTGTGCTTTTTCATCGCCACCTTCATTAAGTTTTTCCCAATAATAATCGACTTCTTCCTGCGAACTACAATTGACAATAAATGATATTGCTTCACTAAATTTGAAAAGCGGGCCCCCATTAAGCGCTGAGAATTCCTGGCCCTCTAAATAAAATTGAACTACCATAACACTACCTTCCGGTCTTCTGTGAGTTTCAAATCCCTCTTTTCCATAACGGGATATTTTTCCAATCCTGGAATTTTTGAAAATAGACGTATAAAATTTTGCTGCATCTTCAGCCTGGTTATCAAACCATAAGTTTGAGGTGATTTTTTGCATTGTTGCCATGATATAATTTTTAGTGGATGATTATATTACAAAAATAGCGCCGTTATTAATACCTGGGGTTGTGCAAAAGCGACAAAAGAAGGGGGAATTGTGACAATTGCCTGAACTAATGATTTATTTGATTTTAGACATGCTTTTAAAATGGCTATAAATAACGCGATATGGGAAAATTTGCGATGATTTGCTGCTGGCCGGGCTTCTATTCTTTATAGCATTAAACACCTGGGTTAAAGTGAGTACATGTGGTTCAACAAGTTTACTTTTACAATCTCATAAAATTTAAGTTCTGCTCCAATGAAAATAGCTTATGAAAAACAGGTACATTAAAAACCTGCTTTTATTGCTGCTTGCAATGATTGTGCCTGTGCTTGTTTACAGCCAGGTGCAAGGTTGCACTGACACGTTAGCCGGTAACTTTAATGTATCAGCGACAATAAATGATGGAAGCTGTTTATACACTTCCGCTATGTATACCCCGGTTATTAAAGTTGATCCAATTACAGATTCATTAATTGAAAGCAGTGGTCTGCAGATGGCTGATAATTTCTTATGGAGCTTTAATGACGGAGGCAATCCCCCTCAATTGTACAGGATAGATACAGCAACAAACACTTTGCTGCAAAGAGTAATATTATCCGTCGCGACTAATGTTGATTGGGAAGATATTGCATTTGATGGCACTTACTTTTATGTTGGCGACTTTGGTAATAATTTAAATGGAGCAAGAACAGATCTTAAAATATATAAATTTCCGCTGAGCGCTATTCCTGCTTACGCCGCTAATCCGGTTGTAAATATTACGGCACAACAAACAAGTATCATTAGTTTTACTTACAGTGATCAGCCACAGCCACCGGTAGCAACCACATCAAACAACACCAGGTTTGATTGTGAAGCAATGATTGTAGATAATGGGGAAATTCATTTGTTTACAAAAAACTGGATTGATAAAAATACGACACACTATGTGATCAATAGTACTGATGCCGGCGCATACACGGCTACACCAGTTGAAACACTTGCCACTAATTACCTGGTAACGGCAGCGGATAAAGTGGCAGGGCAAAACATTATTGTGCTGCTTGGGTATCAAAATTCCGGAACGGGAAATCATTACCTCCATATTTTATCTGATTATAAAGCCGATAGCTTTTTTTCAGGCAACAAAAGAAAAATCGATTTGCCCGATGCAACAGTTATGGGGCAAAGTGAAGGCATAACTTTCAGGAAAGGCAGGTATGGGTATATCAGTAATGAAAAATTTGTAAGATCTGTCGGGCCGTTTACTATTACAGTCAATCAAAAATTGCGTTCGTTTGATATCAGCAATTATGTTACTGATCATTTCACTACTTATATATTCACCGGGAATGGCAACTGGAGCGACAGAATCAACTGGCAATATAACCAGCCACCACCGCCCACGCTTGTCGCAGGGAATGAGATCATCATTGATCCTTTGGCTGGTGGTAAGTGTGAATTAGATATTCCTTACATCCTGGCAGCAGGTGTAAAACTTACAGTAAACGCGGGCAAATCTTTTTTTATCAGGGGAAATTTAGCTAGGCAATAAATTAATCATCTGCTATTTCATCTCCGATTAAGATATTGGAGGAAGAATATCATTTTTTGAAAGCGTTTAACCGTAAACGTTATGTGTAGGCTTTTGCCTTATTATTTGTTGAAAAAGATGTGTAATTTTTTCACATCTCCAGATGCGGGTGCTGTGTTGTTTAAAAACTTTTTTCCTTTGTGTGTTTTTACTAAAAAGATAGTGAACTGAAAATAGTATTCTGTTAATACCAAAAGTTTGAACAGCTGGCATGACCGGTTAACAAATGTTTCCCCGTGGCTTAATTATTTTATCGTATTCTTTTTACCTGGAACTGACCTTCTGTAACTTCAACAACACCACCATCCGCGTCACCCGAAGAGAAATTATCATATAGATAATTGCCGGTAAATGTGCCCTTTATTTGTGTGGTAGTAATAGAAGTAACACTTATAGTGTATTTTGAAGGAGCCTTGCCAGTTGCATCTTCTACATCGTATGCTTTAAGGGTAGATGGATCGGGATTTAACGTTAAGCTTACTAATGCATAGTATGGATCGAATACATCGGTGGAATAATTTCCGGTTGTGAAATTGCTTCCATTAAGCTGGATGGCAATATTAAATGCTTCCTTCATGTCGGTACTGCTGCCACTAACACCCAGGTCGGTTTTTGTATTATCTCCTAAATCTGGTCCGAGTTCCCCCAGCCCCGTATAAGTGATCCACGTGCCATTCTTTTTTATTTTTACATAAGAATCGTTAGAATCGGAATGGGAATCTTTTTTACAGGAAAAAGCTATACAAATTAAAAATAGGAGTAATAAGTTACGAAGTGTTTTCATAAAGCAGGTTAACGGTTAGCGGCGAAGGTAATGTTTTGTTACAAAATGATGACAATTATAATTATCTGATTTTTATTTTTTACGCCCCGGTTTCATTTATAGCTTTATAAACATTCAAGGAAGTTTACAAAAGCGTTTTGGAAATCATAATAATAAATCTTTAATAAGCCATGATTAATATATCGGAGCGGGGTTTCTTGTCATAGGAACTAATAAGAACCGGCGCCAACAGATCTTATGGCCTGCCAAAACCTTATCCTGTAAATTCACTGCTTAATTATTTCAATTTAATAAATGAAAAAAGCGTGCGCGTTAAGCATTATTATCCCAACTTTTAACGAAGCAGAAAATATTACGTCTCTTATAAATTTTTTAAAAAAAGACGACTCGCATGAATTTATAGAAATAATTATAACAGATGGCGGGAGCACCGATGATACCATTGTTGTTGCAACCAGTGCCGGGGTTACCACAGTTGTTTCTCCAATTAAGGGGAGAGGCGCCCAAATGAATTATGGCGCTTCCTTTGCAAAAGCAGATATACTATATTTTTTGCACGCTGATAGTTTTCCGCCGGCGGGCTATGCCGGTAAAATTGCAGAGCAGGTAAAAAATGGCTACGGCATCGGATGCTTTCGCTTGCAATTTGAAACAGCTCATTGGTTTTTAAAAGCAAATGCATGGTTTACCAGGTTTGATTGCAACGCTTTTCGTTTTGGTGATCAAAGCTTGTTTGTATTAAAAGATATTTTTATAAAAGCCGGGGGCTTTAATGAAAAGCTGATTGTGATGGAAGACCAGGAAATCATTTACCGCTTAAAAAAATACAGTAAATTTAAAATAATGCCGCAGGCAATAATTACCTCTGCAAGAAAATATACCCTGAATGGAATTTATAAAATGCAGGGAATATTTTTTCTTATTTATTTTATGTATAAAATAGGTACACCACAAAACAGGTTAAAAGCCCTATATCGCAGGTTAATAAAACAAGATAAAGTTTAATATGAAGCCAAATGACGATAACGCAAAGCTTCCGGAGCATCAGAGGCCTTTCAGGATACTGATTATTTCAGGCTCTAACCGTCGCCAGTATAATTGCCCGGGCGTTGATTCCAAATCAAGAATGCTGATGCTGCGGATGGCAGCGAACCTTCCGCAGGAATGGGAAATTGATTATGAAGATATAAGCAATGTTTATAAGAGAGAACATATACAAAGTTGTAATGCCTGCGTCTCTACTTCAATGGCTCTGTGTGTATGGCCTTGTAATTGTTACAAAAAAAAATCATGGGCAGAGCGTGACCTGATGTGGAATCTTGATCTGTATGCCAGGCTGGATATGGCCGATGCATGGGCCGTAATAGGACCCGTAAACTGGTATGCGCCAAGCAGTAATTTAAAGCTTATGTTTGACAGGATGGTTTGTATGAATGGCGGAAATCCGGATGAAAGCCTCATCGCACATAAAGACCCGGAAATGGCTATGGCGCTGGAACATACTGATAAATGGAAAGAACTTAGCATTAATCATCTTGAAGGGAGGACCGCTGCTTTTTTTTGTTATGGCGATGACGGGGGAGATGAGCTGGATGAAAGCGGAAGGCCAATAATACTGGCTCACAAAGAATATTTTAACGCGGCAGAAGAGCCGTTTGAAAATGCCAGGCTGGCATATCAAAGCCTGGTGTGGCAATGCCGGTACGGCGGCATTGAAGTACCCGATCATTTATGGAAATATGAATTGTTTGGTAAGAATAAAAAATACAGTGATGCCCAGGCTGAAGACATGATGAAAGATGAAAAAGTAATGGGCTCCTTTGATAAATGGACCAATAATTTTACTGTGTTTGTGCGGGACAAGGGGAAAGTGGTGCCGGGCAAATACAGGGCTTATGGTTACAAGCCACCATTTTCACCAATACAGGAACTTAAAACCGGCATAAGATCCTGGAAGCTGCGGTTTGGAAGATCGCCAAAGTATTCTTCTCCATGGGTACAAAATAAAGAAGGCTTAAACAAAGATGTGAGATGGAACCCCGGTAAAGGTGAAGGAAAAAAATTAAGGGAAAAATGAAACTGATCCATGAAATATTTGACTGGAAGGGCATACCAATTTTAGCAGGGCTGTTTATATTTCTCTTTCTTATCGAAAACAAATTTGAACTACGGGAAAGGGTTCAGCAGAAAAAGAAGAGGGCTATGATAAACAACCTGGTTTCAATTCCTTCATTTGTGTTGTTACGCTTTTTGCTTTTGCCTGTCATGGTTTGGCTGGCCTTGCAAAATGAAACATTGCATATAGGATTAAATTATTTATATAAACTTCCGGTTTGGATGGAAACGTCAATTGGTTTTTTAATACTGGATTTCACCAATTATCTGTGGCACATACTTAACCATAAATTACCTGTGCTCTGGCGGTTTCATATTGTTCATCATACCGATCCGGATCTTGATGTCACTACAGCAATTCGTTTTCATTTTGGTGAATTAATCGGTTCTGCTTTTTTCAGGGGTGCATTTGTTTTTTTATCAGGAGCGGCCCCAATGCAGGTTCTCATTTACGAAATAGTATTTGAAGCAGCCACACAATTTCATCACAGCAATTTAAAATTGCCGGTGAAAGTTGAAAGAATGATCAATTTAATATTTGTAACACCCCGGATGCATGGCATTCATCATTCTATTATAAAAAATGAAACAGACAGTAACTATGCCGTGATCTTTTCCTTCTGGGACAGGATATGTAAGACCATACAATTACAGGTTGAACAAAATACAGTTATAACCGGTGTCGCATCTTACAGTAATGCAAAAGAACTTACCGCGGGATTTTTATTAGCACTGCCATTTAAGAAAATAAAACAGGTTCCTGTTATTGAAGGGATCAGCGGGAATGATACCAATAAAAACATCCTGGCGGAATAATATTGTGTAGTCAGAATCTAAAACTTACATCTTCCGGTGTATCCACATCGTTCAATGCAGGGAGCTGAAACATGGAATAATTACCGGATTTAATTTCTTCGAGTGTTTCCTGGCATACTTTGCTGGTGCTCCAGCTTTTACCGTTAAATAATTGGGGAATAAAAACATTCATCCCTAATAAATAATATCCCCCGTCTTTTGCGGGGCCAATCACTACCTCATTTCGTTTTAAGTGATCAAACGCATTTATTATGATCGCTTCTGTGAGCTCATAGCAATCACTTCCTATGACTACAACTTCTTTATAACCTTTTTGAAATAACAATTCAAATGCATTCTTCATCCTTTCTCCAAGGTCATTTCCCGCCTGCAATTCTTTTTTATAAAGTTCATTTTTCCAAAGGTCATTGTGATTGATATACTCCAGGTAAAATACATATTTGTCAGTAGAAATATTTATTGTAATTAAGCAGGTGTGCTGCAAAAGCTTTTGATAGATCAGTAAAGCATTTTCTTCACCCAACGCATCAGCGAGTCTTGTTTTTACTTTGCCCAATACAGGATTTTTTGCAAAAATTATCAATACGCTGGTCATGGTTGAGTATTTCAATTCGTGAGTTTGAAAACAGGGTAAGGTTAACCGCCCGCAACTGCACCACCACAACTGGAGCCTGCACCGGCAGTGCATCCGTAACAATGCTGGTTAATAATGATCTCCCGGGTATTTAATTTCCGGAGATCAAATTGAGACACATGTTTTTGATCGGAATTTATTTTAAGGTCAAGCATCTGGTTAAAATCACAATCGTATAAATATCCATCCCATCCGATCGAAATTGTATTCCTGCACATAACATTGGCAGCGGCAACCGGGTTATAGGCATTTACCAGTTTTTCCATGTACTTCTCGTAATTACCACTCACCAGTAAATAATCCAGGTATCTGTTTACAGGCAGGTTAGCGATAGCATATAAATTATTGAATGCAATTCCGTAATAATTCATCAGCTCCTGCCTGTATTCTTTTTCCAGCGCCTCCTGAGAAGGTGGCAGAAAAGCACCTGCGGGGTTATAGACTAAATTCAATATTAGCCCGGAACCCTGCTTTCCATAGCCTGCTTCATTGAGCTTTTGCAAGGCTTTAATTGAATCATCAAAAACCCCGGGGCCTCTTTGCCTGTCGGTTCTGTCTTTTTTATAAAAGGGTAATGAAGAAACAACCTCAATATTATGTTGTTTAAAAAACCCGGGAAGGTCGTTGTATTTTTTATTGGCAAGAATAATAGTAAGATTGCAACGTACAATTATATGCCCCGTTAGCTTTTTTATTTCTTCAACAAACCATCGGAAATCAGGATTCATCTCGGGAGCTCCGCCTGTGATATCAACCGTCTTTAATGACGGATTATTTTTGATTGCAATAAGGCATTCGTGCATGGTTTCTCTCGTCATAATTTCTTTCCGGTCGGGGCCCGCATCCACATGACAATGGACACAAGTCTGGTTACACATTTTACCAACATTGACCTGGAATATCTCGACGCCTGTAGCCCTTAATGGATATAAATCACTTTTTTCCAGGTTTTGCTGAAAGGGTACCAAAGCAAAATCGCCGGTTCTGCCATGTTCAATTATTTCTATTTGTACATGGGAATCAGCTAAGAGACTTCCTTGTGCCTTTAGTGATTTCATAATTTGATGTAAGTTAAATGAGAATAGTCAATAGTCAATAGGCAATGGGCAATAGGCGAAGGCCAATAGTCAATGAGCAATTATGAGAATATCATATCGCCATCAGGCACCATCTATTTCGTACCACATACATCGCACATCCTACATCGCACATCGTACATCGCACATTGACCTCACATCGCTATCTCCTTTACCTTATTCATCATTTGTACACCATGTACCAGGGACGCACCTCCTTTTATAGCTGCAGTTACGTGTATTGCTTCCATCATCTGAGCCTCGCTCCATCCTTTTTCGTAGGCATCGCTGCTGTACGCATCAATACAATAGGGGCATTGAACTGCATGTGCCACCGCCAAAGCAATCAGCGATTTTTCTTTTGCCGTTAAAGCACTGTCTGCGAAGGCTGCGCCATACCATGTAAAAAATTTGTCTGCAAGGTCTTTTTGATATTCTGAAATGTTTCCAAATTTGCCAAGGTCTTCTGAATTGTAATAATGGTTACTCATCATTTTCTGTTTTATAGTTTCGGGTAAATAAATCCCAATTATATTTTTTAAAGGTAATTTTTGGATTTGTATCCCCAGGAATTATTTGTAATTTTTTTAAAAGCGCCTTTATTTTTTGCTTACCACCAAAGTCTCCCCTGAACCATCCCATAATCGCAGGTAAAGCCACTACATTGTGTATGGAATCATATACAGACTCACCTTTTAAATAAATCATAGTAGCTAAGTCCAATTGTTTATCCAGCTTTTCCGGATCATAAAAAGCAATCGGCGGACAACTCCCTGCACCGCAATTTAATGCGAAATGAATTCTGTAATCAACCTTTTTGACGCGATTTTCTCTCTCAAATTCTGAAGGGAATAATTTACTAAAATAACCCCCACTCCATTTGATTTTTGATCTTCTCAAAATGCCATGCTACATATCATCAAGACTCAATTTTATCCCCCCTATAATTATCTGCCTGTTTCCAAAAAAAGAGCTTTTTTATTGATACTTCCGTTGATCTTTTAAAAGAAATACCTGGGTGAAGGCATCATATATATTTATCCAGAAAGCTTTTTTCAAATTATCAGAAGAAAGATTATTTCTGATTTTTTCTTCCGAAATATTTTCAAGCATCTTTACAAACAAATCCAACGGCTCGTTAGTTTTAACTGCAAGTAAAATTTGTTGCGGGATGTTTATAAGATTCATAACTGAACCGGAAACATCGTTTTTTGTACCATTAGTAATATTTTATGAGGCTTACCAAAAAAGAAAAAGTAAAATAGTAAAATTTTCATCAGGCTTGCTTCAAAGTAATATAGAAAATTGCGATTTAATAGGGTTCATTTGTCCCTTATGCACAAAGGAAGTGTGCAATTGTTATTATCCGGGATACACAGGCATTGTAATATGATATAAAATAAAACCCAAAAGGTTTTACTAATAGTTTACCGATATGAAAAGAATTTACAGTATTGATTTTACGAGAGGAATTGTTATGATTATTATGGCATTGGACCACGTGCGTGACCTGGCGCATGTAAACTCAATTGTACAAAGCCCCACGAATTTATCAACAACCACGCCCCTGCTTTTTTTCACCAGGTGGATTACCTATTTATGTGCCCCTATATTTGTTTTCCTTGCTGGTGTATCGGCTTATATATCTTCTAAAAACAAGAGGAACATTTCGCAAAGCAGAAAATTTCTGCTTAAACGTGGCCTCTGGCTTATTCTGTTGGAATTTACTTTAGTGAATTTTGGGATATACTTTGACCCGGGTTTTCATAATTTTATTTTCGAGGTGATAGCTGCAATTGGCTTTGGGTTTATCATTCTTTCCTTAATGCTTAAGTTATCTTTAAAAACTGTAAGCATTATCGGACTGGTAATAATATTTTCCCATAATCTTTTGCCTCTTATTCCGTTTGGGCAGGGTTCAGTAGTGAAGAGCATTTTATCGCCTTTGTTTGGCCCGGTTGTATTCGCTGTAACTTCTCATACAAATTTTGTTATGGGATATCCGCCTGTTCCCTGGTTCGGCATCATGCTGGTGGGTTTTGCAACGGGGAGATTATTTGAATTTCCCGGTGATAAAAGAAAAAATATATTCCTGAAAATCGGACTAAGTGCATTATTGCTTTTTGCAGTTCTTCGTTTTATAAATATTTATGGCGATCCATCTTTATGGTCTTCTCAAAAAAATGCTTTGTACACATTTCTTTCATTCATGAACGTCACCAAGTATCCACCCTCGCTTTTATTTTGCTTAATCACTTTGGGAACAATGTTTTTAACACTTGCATTTGCAGAACAGGCGCAAAACAGGTTTACGAATATTGCATCTGTTTATGGAAAAGTCCCCTTGTTTTATTTCCTGGTTCACTTTTATCTTATTCACTTCATAATGATTGTATTATTGTTTTTGCAGGGCTTTCACTGGTCGCACCTGGATTTTGCATCAGGAACTTTTGGAAGGCCAAAAGGAGTAGAAAGCGGGGTGGGGCTTTGGGCAGTTTATTTAATATGGATTTGTGCGGTGTTGGTTTTATATAAACCTTGTGTTTGGTTTGGTAAATACAAAGCCGGACACAAACAATGGTGGCTGAAATATATTTAACGGGCCAAATAATTTTCAGAGTTCCCTTTCCGGATAGTTCCCGCCTCCAAAATACTTTTAAGTGAACAAAGTATTCAAACCTTCTCAGTATTTAATAAGTTTCTTTCCGGGTTTAAAAGCAAAAATTTACTTTTAGCGATGGAAAAAAATAAATCAGCAAGACGTGATTTCATTAAGCTTTCTGCAATGGGTTTGAGCAGCCTGGCAATTGCTCCCGCTAAAGGGATCGTGCCGGAAAAAACATCAAAATTAATTACCCCCCGGGGCCCCGCAGATAAAAAGCTACATATTGTTTGTGCAGGCGCTCACCCCGGCGACCCCGAATTTGGATGTGGCGGAACTATGGCCAAATATAGTAGTGCAGGGCATCAAGTAACCTTTTTATACCTTACAAGAGGCGAGGCAAGCGACCCAAATAAGTCATATACAGAAATGGCTGCATTACGTACCAAAGAAGCGGAAGTTGCATGCAGGGTATTGAATGCAACAGCACAATTTGCCGGCCAGGTCGATGGAAATACTGTATTAGATAAGGGAAAAAATGAAGACATGGCAAAACTGCTACTGGCACAAAAGCCTGACATTGTATTTACACAATGGCCGGTGGATGCACATCCCGACCACCAGGTTACAGGCTTATTGGTTTTAACAGCCTGGGTAAAATCGGGGAGGCAGTTTCATCTTTATTTTTATGAGGTAAATACCGGTGTTGAAACCATGGCATTTACGCCTACAGATTATGTAGATATTACAGAGGTACACGAAAGAAAAAAGGAAGCAATGTTTGCACATAAGACTCAAAATCCGGTTGAAACATATACCACATATTTTAAACCGTTGGAAGAATTCAGGGGATTAGAGGCCGGTGTAAAAGTAGCCGAAGGATTTATTCACTTTAAGGCGCAGGGAGAGAGATCAAATATTATTGGATTGTAATAACGTCGAATGGATAATTCAAACAAAGCTGGTGTGAACAATATTAAGTAGTTGTTTATATTCTTAAAAACGATACGCAAAAGAACGAGACTACTAAGTTGGAATTGACAGGATTTAAAAATTATTATTGAAGAAAAAGCCTAAAAATATCTTACCTGGATACCGCAAGTTTATACTTTCAGTTTTATCTGATGCTGTTCCCACTATGATTGTAAAATCTCCCGGTTCAATAATCCATTTCATATCCTTATCATATAAAGATAATAACTCAGGAGTAATAACAAAGGTTACCGACTGCGACTGGCCCGGTTCCAGCCATATCTTTTTAAATCCTTTTAATTCTTTTACTGGTCTTGTAACAGAAGAATAATCGTCCCGGATATACATCTGAACAACGTCGGCCCCCTTTCTGCTCCCGGTATTTTTTATATCAACGGTTACCGTTGCGTTTCCATTGCTCTTCATGGTTGAAGCATCCTGTGTTTGCTGCCCATGAAGCGATTCTTCATGTACCATAACGGGAATGCCTAAACGCGTTTTATCAGTAAAAAAATGCTGGATTTTATTATAGAGATCTGCGGCTTGTTTGGGATGATAGCCATAACTGTTTGGGCCGGCATTTTCATTCAGCCTTGCCAGCTCGCCCAAACCATTTTTTACATTTTTTACTGCTTTGGCTTCATCAAAATCCCCGCTATCATTTAATATTTGGGATTTTTGGATCCACAAACATTGCGCCTGCACTGCTTTTTCATCAAGGGTCATCCTGGCCAAAAGTACTTTTGCTCTTTCTTCGGGAGCAAGGTTCTTATTTTTATAAGCCGGCTGTTGCGAAAAAAACACAGGTAACATGCAAAGAAATGCAAGGAAAGAAAGGGATATTTTTTTCGTAGTAATTATTTAGCGACACCTAACGGTGAGAAATAGACGAAGATGCCTATGATAATTACAAGAACTATCAAAGAAAGAATAACATCTTTTGCATTCCAGCTTGCCCTGCTTGCTGCCTTGTCTGCCGCAACGGTTGTTGCAAAAGTGAGCCCTTGTATCTGTTCTTCTGCGGGCTTTGGTGTGAGGAGGCTTACAATCACCATTACCGCAATTGAAAAGAGAAATAAATAGATACAGAAGTAAAGAAAATTAATGGTAGCAAAATCATGAAGCACACCGGTTAAACTTGTTTGAAACAGCTCCAGTGCGAGCTTGGCGAAGCCAATTATAAATCCAATGACCATCGCTGCGAAAGCTCCGGCTCCATTCAAACGCTTGAAAAACACACCCAGCAGGAACACGGCAGCAATTGGCGGCGCCAGGTAAGATTGTACACTTTGGAGGTATTGATATAATGTACCCGATATCCTGCCCATCAATGGGATCCATGCCATCCCAAGTAATACCACAACACCT
Organism: Ginsengibacter sp.; assembly: GCA_040005125.1. Classification (GTDB taxonomy): domain Bacteria; phylum Bacteroidota; class Bacteroidia; order Chitinophagales; family Chitinophagaceae; genus Ginsengibacter. The sequence goes on along the minus strand of JBDTZL010000282.1, from coordinate 5,052 downwards.
GTTGCAATGCGCCCGACCCTTACTAATTCTTTGCCACTTGCTGCGGGTTTCATTTTCTGGTAAATATCCATTGTAAATAAAGTGGAACAGGCATTATAAACAGAAGCCAGGGAACTCATCAATGCAGCCAGTAATCCTCCGGCCAGCAAGCCTCTTAATCCCACTGGCATGATCGCTTTAACCAAAGTTGGAAAAGCTGCGTCGTTATTTGTTAAAGTTAATGTTCCCTGTTTCACCATAGCAACCGCAATCAAACCAGGAACGAGAAAAATAAAAAAGGGAAGTAATTTTAAATAGGCGGCAAATATAGTTCCTCTTCTTGCCTCGCGTTCGTTCTTGCCCGCCAGGCACCTTTGAACGATATGCTGGTCTGTACACCAGTACCACACACCCACAATAGGCGAAGCGAACAATATACCCAGCCACGGAAAATTGGGATCGCTTAATGGCCGGAACATGTTGAGATTTTCGGTAGGCACAGAATGTAACATTGCATTCCAGCCGCCAACTTTATCGAGGCCGATAAACAATAACACCGCAGAGCCCAGCAACAGTACAATTGCCTGGATCGCTTCTGTATACATGACTGTGTGCAGGCCTCCTAAAATTGTATAAATGCCTGTTACGATTACGAGAATTATGGCGCCGGTCCAGAAGTCTACTCCTAAAAAAGAATTAAACACGAGTGCCCCGGCAAAAATAGTTACGGATGCTTTCGCAATAACATAACTTAATAATTGTATGATAGATAATAACCGCCTTGCCTTTGCATTGAAACGCCTCTCAAGAAACTCAGGCATTGTATATACCATGCTTCTCATATAAAACGGAACGAATACCCATCCAAGCAAAAGGACGATCCACGAATGCAATTCATAATGCCCCATAACCAGGCCTGAAGTAGCCCCGGTTCCGGCAAGCCCTACAATATGCTCTGAGCCCACGTTTGAAGCAAGTATAGATGCGCCGATAACCCACCATCCCAAATTACGGTTGGCTAAAAAATAATCGGATGGGGATGCTTTGCTTTTTCTTATCGACCAAACAGAAATACCTGCAATGATAAGCAGGTATAGCACTACAAATAAGATGTCAACCGTTCCAAGATGCATAATTGTTATTTTGGTTTTGAATATTTTTAACCGGGATCAGATTCTATCGGTATTGGTTTGTTTTCACTTATATTTTTTATTATTATATTTTCTTAAATAAACCTGTTAAGAATATTCTCCATGTATTCCTTTTTTCCGCTTCTCATTGCAGGCTCACCATTTTTGATTGCATAGTCTCTTAAATCCTCAAGAGATAATTTTCCATCTTCAAATTCTTTTCCTTTGCCATCGTCAAAGGATGAATAGCGCTCTTCGCGGATTTTTTTATAATCGGATTTTTGTAAAATAGCGGAATGTTTTTAAAATATTCCCTGGTTCCTTTAATTACCTGCATATATATTTTTTGTTATTAGTTTTTAAATAAATTTTTAGAATCTCATTACTCATTTATTGTGCGAGGCATATTTTTTTCGCAAACCTTTTTCTGACAACTTTTGTCCATAAAGCTTACAAATTCAAAATTTGCATCCTGTTTATTAACTTCTGCCCACTGTCAAGGATTTGTAACCGCAACAGGGATAGTAATTCAGTTTTTAAACTTTTAATGGATCTCCGGTAACAACAGCAATTCGTTTGAAATAAAATTAATAAATCGTATGGAAATTTATTTTGATAAGATTTCCTTTATTCTATATTTTCTTATTCATTACACCAGGCGCGCAATCTTCAATTATAAATCTAAAGTAAATAGAATTTTTATAAATGAAACCGATTGCATTAATTTTCTTTTTAAATACTTATTTTTAATTTATTTTTAATCTAACTTAATACCATACAACCGTTTGTATGAATAAAATAAAAGAAGTTACTATTTACGATATCGCCAGTAAATTGAATATTTCCGTTGCGACCGTAAGCCGGGGCTTGAAAGATGATAAAGTTGTAAATAAAAAAACAAGGAAGAAAATATCAGACCTGGCAGAACAAATGGGTTACCGTTCCAATCATTTTGCCCGTAACCTTCGCCAGCAGCAAACTAATACAATCGGTGTGATAGTGCATGAATTGAAAAGTAGTTTTATTACTTCTGTTCTGGCCGGAATTGAGAAAGTAACAACAGAGGCAGGGTATGATCTTATTATTGCCCACTCATCTGAAAGCTATAGCAAGGAAGCTGCGAATGCGAAAAACCTTTTTCATAAGAGGGTAGACGGTTTAATCGCTTCACTTTCGTTTGATACAACAGATCTTGATCATTTTAAACCTTTCGTTGATAAGGGCGTACCGGTAATGTTTTTTGACCGCGTAGAACAGGATGGCAGTAGCAGCGTTGTTATTATCGATAACTACAAGTGTGGCTACCAGGCTACAAAACATTTGATTGAGCAGGGGTGTAAACGTGTTGCGTACATTACTTCCAGTTTGAAGCGTAACGTTTATTCTGAAAGATACAGAGGCTACCAGGATGCATTGTTCGATAATGGAATTTCTTTTGATGAAAGCTTGTTAATTGTTGACGATCTGAGCGAAAGGGCAGGTATTGAGTCCGCCATGCTGATCCTTAATATGAACCCTCTCCCCGATGGTATTTTTATCACCAATGATTTTGTGGCGGCTGTTTGCATGCGAACATTAAAAGAGCATGGTATTAACATACCCGGTGATATTGCTATAGTTGGCTTTAATAATGATGCCATCGGCAAATTGATCGAGCCGGCATTGACTACAATTAATTACCCAGGAATAGACGTGGGTGAAATTGCCGCCCGGAATCTTATCAATCATTTGAAGGGCATCAGTAATATTCACAATACCAATACTATCATCGTGCGTTCTGAGCTTATTATCAGGAAGTCGTCATTAAAAAACGGCCCTTCTCTTTGAAACTTTTGGGATCAGCGTCAGCTTTATTCTGTTAGTACATGCAGCAGCTGGCCTGTTGAAAGAATGTAAATACAATTTGCAAAAGTGGCCGGTTCGAACACCGTCCAGGGGGCTCCCGAACTTGGTGTCGTCAACATCTGTATGATGAAGAAACTAAATGATGAAGCAACACTTACCAATATTGATATCCTTTATTTTGATCTTTCAAACAGCATTTTGCGAGGTGCGATTGCCACATTTGTTAAGTGACGGGATGGTGTTACAGAGAAATGCAAAAGTAAATATCTGGGGATGGGCTTCACCCGGAGAGAAAATAAGCCTGCTATTCAGGGATAAGAATTATTACACAATTGCAGGTGCTGATGGTAAATGGAAAGTTGTACTTTTTTCTATGAAAGAAGGCGGCCCTTACTCAATGAAAATTGATGGCAACAATCACCTTGTTGTAAATGACATACTTGTGGGTGATGTATGGATTTGTTCGGGTCAATCAAATATGACGATCCCTATGGAGAGAGTGAAGGAAAAATATCCGCAGGAAATTGCTGCCAGTACAAATCCATTTATCAGGCATTTCTTTCTTCCAACGCGTGATAATTTCAACAAACCAGAAGAAGATATCCCATCGGGTAAATGGGAATCTGCCAATCCTAACACTGTTCTTCAATTTACAGCTGCAGGATATTTTTTTGCAAAAGAATTATATGAAAAATATCATATCCCCATTGGGTTGATCAACTCCAGCGTTGGCGGCCCCCCGGTTGAATCGTGGATGAGTGAGGATGCACTGAAAAAATTTCCAAATTATTATAAAGTTGCCCGGAAGTTCAAAGACAGCCTTTACATAGATAGTATTCAGAAAGCGCATTTTGCTATTAACAATGAATGGAACAATTACATTCAACAACATGATTCCGGCTTGATTGGAAATAAGCCCTGGTATGATACCACGTATCATCCTGAAGGTTGGTCAGCCATGCAGATACCGGGTTACTGGAATGACCAGGGATTGAAAGAAGTAAATGGCGTGGTTTGGTTTCGAAAAGAGATCAATGTTCCCGCATCCATGACCGGCAAACCCGCAAAAATATTTATGGGCACAATTGTAGATGCTGATTATACCTATATCAATGGCTCTTTAGTTGGCAACATTACGTACCGGTATCCGCCAAGAAGATATGAGATAATATCAACCCTTCTAAAGCCGGGAAAAAATGTAATCACCATTAGGGTAATCAACAGTACAGGGCACGGCGGATTTGTTTTCGATAAGCCTTATTATCTAACTGCAGGTGGAGAAACTATAGGCCTTAAAGGAAGCTGGCAATATAAATTAGGCGTTGCATCCGCTCCGCTCAAAGACACTACTGTTAATATTTTATATCAGCCATTGGGATTATTTAACGCTATGATCGCGCCGCTTGTCAACTATACAATTAAAGGTGTTATTTGGTACCAGGGCGAAGGCAACACTGCAAGGCCTTATGATTACCACGAATTATTTGCCTCGATGATCGGTGACTGGAGAAAAAACTGGAAGCAGGGAACCTTCCCTTTTTTATACGTGCAGTTACCCAACTTTGGTGAAGCAAACAACCAGCCTTCTGAAAGTAATTGGGCAGAGCTAAGAGAGCAACAATTAAAAACGCTTTCTGTTCCTAACACAGCTATGGTAGTTGCCATCGATCTTGGAGAGTGGAATGACCTGCATCCGCTAAATAAAAAAGATGTTGGAAAACGTCTTGCATTGGCAGCTGAAAATCTTACGTATGGAGATAAAAATATTGTATTCTCAGCACCCGTTTATCAGTCAATGAAAATTGATAAGAACAGGGTCATTATCGCTTTTGCAAATGTTGCTTCGGGTTTAATTACAAAAAACGGAGGCGCATTAAAACAGTTTGCTGTTGCAGATTCAAACAAAAAATTTATTTGGGCCGATGCGAAAATTGAAGGCAACAAAGTAATAGTATGGAATGATGAAGTTTCCCATCCGATTGCTGTAAGGTATGCATGGGCAGATAATCCTGAAGGCTCCAATCTATATAACAAGAACGGATTACCTGTATCACCATTCAGAACCGATACATTTTCACTGGGACAAAAAGATCATACC
>JBDTZL010000027.1:0-33299 GCA_040005125.1 Ginsengibacter sp. | reverse complement strand
TATAACAATCACAATCCGCTTCGCATTTTGAAACATTTATGTTTACGGGGTAACCCAGCAATATTTCTTCTTTCATTGCGATACGCACTTCATCTATGATAACTTCAAAAATAAAATCCTCGCTGGTTAATCCTGATGCTGCCGGCAAATACACAACTTTCTTATCCCCTGCTTTCAGCCCTTCTAATTGTATCTGGAGCAATGGCAAGATACCTGTTGAGCCATGCAGGTAATTTACCGGATCATTGTTCATGGTGTTTTCGAGCACGTCTCCACTACTATTTTTCATGAGATAGCGAATAGATACAACGCTGTTTTTTGCAATGTGCATCATGGCTAAATTTGTTTTCCGCTCACGATTGTTTTATTTACTTCAATAGTTCCATAAGCAATTTTTAACCCTGGTTTCCCGGCTTTGAGACTTACGGTTCCAAAGCCTGTTTCTGTGGAAAGAAAACTGGTAAAATCGCCCACCTTTGAATTTATAAACAATGTTTTATCTACTGCATCATAACGTACACCCGTAAGCGCCTGCAAATAACCATAACTCGACAAAGCCCGTGCATACCAATGCCCGCATTCATATTCATTAAATGGATTTCTTATTCGCCCATCATAGCGTTTACGCGACGCACGTAGAATGTCAATCCCTTCTTTTACATGGCCCATCAATATTAAATGCGATGCAACCTGGTGTTCAATACCTGTCCATACTTCATCGCTGTATACAAAAGGTAAAGAGAGCTTTCCCCCTTTCGGCCAGGAGCACAATAACAAACCGGCTTCCTCTCCCAAGGCATAAGACGGGCGTTGTGGATTAGCATGCTCGCTTAAATTTTCTTTGAGGTTATATTTATGAACAGCCAGTAAATGACTGCTTATTTTTGTATTATCAATAGTATCATCAAGGCCACACATACGTCCAATCCATGAACCCAGTATGCCATCGGACAAACAGCCTCTTCCATATTGGTATTTTGGCCCTTCTTTTTCGAGCAGGTCTTTTGCTTCTTTGGAATATTCGCCACCAAAGGATTGCCCGGTGGCAGGGTTTTTTGCAGTTAGCCCATCCACTTTTATTTTTTGGATAAAATATTCACCGTCGTACAATTCAGTTTCAATCGTTTTTTTTCCGCCTGCTGATAACTCCTGGTACTTTGAAACATCCTCACCAAGAGATTTCCCCATTGCGGTTATTGCATTCAAAGCTCCAATATAAAAACTGGTGTGCATTCCATCCGGCCCCCAGAATTCTATATCGTAAGTATTATGATGCGGCTCTTCAATCACTCCTTTGTGCCGCGGATCCCATGTACTGATGCAATAATCCATACTTACTTTTACCATCGGGTACATCTTTTTCAACCACTCATTATCACCGCTGATCCGCCATTCGCGGTAAGCTTTCATGATACCACCCAATTGCCCGTCTGCCGCAGCATGAAAATCGTGAGTGGCAGGCGTAATGGGCAAATTTGTACGAAAGGTCTGATGCCCTTCCTTACTTTGATTTTCACAAAATTCTGTATGGCGCAAACTCCTTTCAAGGGCTGGAAATAAGTGCGGGATGGCCTGCGCATAGTTCCATACATGAGTGCAGGAACCATGGCAACAACCCCAGTTGTCACCACATCCTTCAAAACTCCAAAGCCGTCCATCATATTGACGCATGACAGTGGGCGATTTTAAGATAGTAAGATTAGCGGCTACAACTTCAATAACTTCCGGTGGTAAGGTACTGGCATAAAAAGCATCTTTAAACAGCGTTGAATTTTTCTTCAGTACATCATACTTTTCTTTCCAGTAAGCCGCCACTTCTTCCACACCGGTAAAACGGCTGCTATACCAGGGCTTATAAAATTTACCATTAAAATCTTTATCATATTTATCCAGTGAGATATCCGATGGCGAATTGCAGCAACCGGAAGCGGTATCACAATTTTCTTTTCTCTCACCCTTTTTCCCATAGGTCTGTTCAGAATCCGGCGTATACCATGCCATCATAACGCATATCGTCTTTTCTTTGCCTGGTGCAATAGTAAACGGAACATATAACGACGCACCTGGCGCATCCTTATCTACCGCGGCAACTGCTTTCCCCTCTCCGTTTTTTACCGTGTTCCATGCCATAGTAAGCGGATCCCACCAACCTCCACGAAACCAACAATGATCAACTATCGTTGCTTCATCATCAGTAAAAATGGCGAAATCTGTTTTATATGGTTTTTCATTGGTCCCGGCCTCCATTAATATAAATCCGTTTTGTATTGCGCGTATCGAATTTTTGCCCTGGTCTATCTTCAGAAAATTTTTTGAGTTAAAAGAAAAAACGGCTTCAGCACTTGCTTTACCAATATTTGTGAATTTATACTCCAAAGCACCAACCGGCAAGCTCGAATTATCATCATCAGTTGGTATAAACGGGCTCCATCCGGTTACCTCTACTTTGAATGGTAAATCGGCATCGGTAAGATCAAGATAAGCAAAAGGAAACTTTACGTTAAAAGATGCATTGTGAAAATGTGGCAAGCCGGTAGTAGCCCCACCGGAGCCATTTCCCGCATCAGGCTGGCCAAATTTTTTCCAATTGGGTACCGGGCCTTCCAACAATTTGGCACCGTTGCTTTTTCCCTTTACTGAAATGGCAGCAAACATTCCCGGCTCATTAAAAATTTCAGGCTTATTGCGTACGGATACGTGGGAGAAAGCGCCCGTACCTTCCATACAAAACATGCCCGCTCCAAGGCCACCAACGGGGAAAGCAACCCGATTAAGGTGTTCACCCATGTAAGCAGTATTAAAAGGCCTTTCATTTTTTACCGGTTTATGGTCTTCCTGTTCCTCACTGTCCTGCTGCATACCAAGAGCCTCTGCAATGCTCACAGGAAGTATGGTTACAATACTGCCAGGCAGAATTGCTGCACCGATACCGCCAATACCCATATCCTTAATAAAGGATCGCCGCCCGGATTTTTGTTTCATATAAAAGTGTGTTTACATTGTTGATGAATTTTATACCTATAAGCGCCTTAAATTATAAGCCTGGGATAAATAACTAACCTAACAGAAAATAATATCAAAAACAAGTATCTGAATTATAATTTAAGACTGAACTGCCGGCAATTCGTTTTGCCTTGTATGCTCATAAAGTTTAGTAATATGAATTCTTTTTTTTGACAAAGTATCTTGCACTATGCTGCTTTAAAAAAAGTTATTCAAATTAAAATTGCACACATGCGCAATGAGCAGAAGGCTATTTTTTCTCGCGATCCTGCAAAACTAAAATTAGTATTTTATCCGTTACATTTTTACTCTTACGCCGGCTTAACGAAAATTATTTTGCTACCAAGGTGTGGTAAGATTATTTATTGAAATGTGCTGGAGCACCTGCAATTTTATTTTCTTTATGTGTTAGGTGAGACAGGATATTGAATAACTTGTAAGACAATAACCCAACAGTACAGCATAGCTATTGACGGAATATTATTTACTTTTATCCGTTTAGCAAAAAACATATTTCGATTGAAAGCCCTAAATTCTACAATTGCTATACAGGAACGGAGAAAGTGCTTTGAGTTCATTAATTCACAGGATTTACCATGTTTTGCGGCGGGGTCAAAATCTTCAAATAAAGTCTTGGGTATAAAGAACAGTAGAGGTTTGTCCTTCAGGGAAGCCGGTTATTTTTGGCGATTATAATTATAAATGTTTACTGCAGTGCAATTAATATTTATCAAATCCGGGATTTCAAAAAATATTCATCTTATTGCCTTGTCCGGTTGCTGCTTTAAAAAGCTGATTGATACATTATTTATCGGATTATTTTTATTTTCCTGTGAGCAGTCAATTGCACAACACGAATCTGATAACTGGTATTTTGGTGAACACGCCGGCGTAAATTTTTCGACAGGAAAACCGGTTGTTTTGTATGACTCCCAAATGCAAATTGTTGATAACAATCCTACAGAAGGTGTGGCATCTATCAGTGATAAATCAGGCCGCCTTTTGTTTTATACAAATGGAGTGACCGTTTGGAATCCGCACCAGGTAATGATGAATGGCACAGGTCTTAACGGAAATACTTATTCTACACAATCCGCTATTATTATTCCCTGGCCCGGCAAGGATTCCCTGTATTATATTTTTACCACAGATTTTTTTGGAGGCACAAAGGGTTTATGCTATTCAGTTATTAATATGAATAGCAACCAGGGTCTAGGTGAAGTTGTTCAAAAAAATATACCCCTGCTGTCGCCTGTTTGCGAAAAAATTACCGCAGTAAAACATTGCAACAACAGGGATATCTGGGTCATAACACGCAGGTTTAATTCACCTGATTATTATACCTATTTGGTGAGCGATACGGGCGTGTCATTACCATTAATTTCAGATGCGGGCAACGTAACAAATGAAGATTATTATAAAAGGGGTTACCTGAAAGTTTCTCACGGCGGAAGAAAATTAGCTTCAATCTACGGGTCAAGTATAGAATACTCCGATTTCGACAAGAGCACCGGAAAAGTCAGCAATACGCAATTGCTTTATATTCCTTCCTTAAATCTCGATACTTCCCATGTAAACGGCGGGATCGGGTATGGAATTGAATTTTCCGCCGATGACAAGTTTATGTATGTAAGCTGGCAATATATTATTATTGCGCCTATAACTATTACCAATTTTATCTCACAGTTCGACATTTCGCGGGGTGATATAGCTGCCATTAAAATGAGCCAATATAATGTGGCCTCGAGTAATATTTACGATTCCGATTATAGATTCTACCAGGCAATGCAATTAGCCAGTGATGGCAAAATATACGTAGCGACCATGTATGATCTGGCTTCAATCAACAATCCTGATGTTGCAGGTATAAATTGTAATTTTCAAAAACATAGTGTAGATCTTTCCCCGGGAGCTTCAGGATGGGGATTACCAACATTTTTGCAGAGTTATCTCTTCGATCCTGTAACCATAAAAAATGATTGCCAGTTTCAAACAATCAATTTTAGCCTGGGAAACAGCCTCCAGTATGATTCAGTGAGGTGGAATTTTGGAGATGCCGCTTCCGGCCAATTCAATTTTTCCGTTTCAGTTTCACCCACTCATATATTTCCAACAAAGGGTACCTATAATGTTACATGCCTTTTATATAGCATGTATTCATGTGTTGATACGGTTACCCGTGAAATAGTTGTGCAACCTTTGGTAGATTTGGGCAACGATACAGCTATCTGTAAAAATGACACTTTGCAACTGAAGGTAAATATTCCCGGTGCATTAAATCGATGGAGCGATGGTTCCACAGATACTATCTTTAAAATATTCCGGCCAGGCAAATATTGGATCGATGTATTATCCGGACTGTGCAAAATAAGTGATACTATTAATGTTGCAGCTCAGCCTTCGCTGGTGGTGAACCTGGGAAGAGATACGTTGCTATGTGATAATGCTATCTTATTACTCGATGCAAAAAACCCAGGTTCATCTTACCTGTGGCAGGACAATTCACTCAATGAAACTTTTACAGCAAATAAAGCGGGAACATACTCGGTAAAAGTTATGAAAAATGGCTGTTCTTCTGCCGATACAATTCAAATAATACATAAATACAAACCTCTTTTTAATTTAGGAAAACAAACTTTCTATTGCCCGGGTTTACAGCTCACATTAAACCCTGGTTTTACAGATGCCTCCTATACATGGCAGGATGGCTCGGTTGAACCACTATATGCTGTAAAACATAGCGGATTGTATTATGCAACCGCCACAAATGACTGCGGGATATTTTCAGATTCAATACTTGTGAAGAATGGGAATTGCCATATTTATGTACCACAGGCTTTTAGCCCGAATAATGATGGTTTGAATGATATTTTCAAAGCCCTGGAAGTTGAATCGGTGAGGGAATTTAATATGAAAATTTTTAGCCGGTGGGGTGATATGCTTTTTGAAACAAACGATAAGTATAAAGGATGGGACGGTACCAATCGGGGCACGGCAGTGCCGGGAGATTCTTATATTTATTTAATTACTTATAAAGAGCAGGGGTCAAATGAAAGCAGGTTATTAAAAGGTGTTGTTACCCTGATACGATAGCAGTGTAGTAACCACAAGCGCCTGATTAAAAGGAATTAATTTACCCGGCGATTCAATTATCTTTTACCACCTGGTTACTTGTTTTATAAAAGTGATCAATTCATTGGCCATTTGCTGATGCTCTTTTACATTGGGATGCCAGTCGCTTCCATGAGGTTCAAATGGGCTGAATTTAAAATAATAAATGGCCTTGTCTGTGTTTTTAAAATGATTGGCTACAGCCAGAACATGCGATTGAAATTTTATCCACGCATCACCCAAATCTGAAGGCCCCGCTACGCAAATAATTTTTGCTTTAGTATATTGAAGCCTTATTTTTTGTACAAATCTTATGTAGGTATTTACAAATTGTGCGCTGTCCAGGTCTGCAGACAGATCGTTGCCACCAAGATCAATTACAACAAGCTGCGGCTGGCTTTTTGTGTAGTCCCACCTGGCCTTGCTGTTAACAACAACCTCATCGTACAGCTTAGGCTGGGTAAAAATCTTACCGCCGCCATAGCTTTGATACATACCAATGCCGGATCTGCAAATGCCTACATAGCCTGCGTCAAATGCCCTCGCAGTGATAGCGCCATAAGTTGCATAATTGTTCTCTGTTTCATAAGTAAAATGTTCCTCCCTGCTTTTACCTTCATTGCCGTAGCCGCAGGTGTAAGAATCACCAATAAATTCCATAATCCTTTCTTTTCTTTTTAGTGGAACTAATTTTTTGCCCTCGTCTATATTAAAACCCAAAAACGTTGTGTTACCTCCATGCCATTCGGTACGCCTGGCAATTTCCAATGTATGTTTTTGATCCGGCAGATTTTGAGAAAGGGAGTATACTCCGTCTTTTTTATCAGATTTAAAGATGAACAGGCTATCATCAAGCTTAACGGTAAACCAATTCCTGAGGCTATCGTCCCGTAACAAAACTGAAATAGAAGTACCTGTAAAGGCTGTTCGTATATCGCTCCCGGAATACATAAATACAGGTTTTTCTTTTTCGGAAAAATCAAAGCGGCCAATGTATTGAATATCGGGATCGGATGCCGGCACAAAAACCACCTGGTGGCGCTGTGCCATAGTAACAAAGTAATGCAAAATAATAACGATCAGCACGGACAATCTTTTCATTTATTTTTCTATATTTTATCTTTTGATCAAATAATTTAACAGGAGATTTCAAATATAACTTATTACCATTTCATACCGTTAAAACACCAATATACAAACGACAATTGCTGTACAACAAACGATGCATTGAAGTACAAGACCCAACAAAAACTACTTATATTTAATTTCAAAGGTTCCCGCTCCCCGCATACCTGTATCGAAATTCACGTAGTTTGATTGTTCGATAGTTGATTGTTTGAATGCAATATTCTTACTGTTACTTCTTACGGTTTGCACCCTGGTATTTGCCGGCAGCAATACATGAAAGAAAGCGCTGTCCCCACCCGTTGCAGCAGTGAGGTTAATGCTGTGTTGCTGCTTGTTATGTACATATTGATAACTAACGTAACCCCGGGATGCAGCATAGCGTATCGTCGCAGTTACTGTATTGGAAGTAGTTGTTACCCATCTTGGGGCGATAACAGGATGGCTGAATGCCTCTGTTCCCGCAGCATCTTTCACACCTGCCAATCCTTCCACCATTGCAGCCATTGCAGTTGCCGCAGCCCAGTCATCGGGGCCACCAAAAGAAGTAGGCTTTACAGGCACATAATGTTCTTTGTCTGATAAAGTAATGGCAAACACGGTGTAGATACCATCATCTTCAGGCGACATCAAAATAAGCTTATTTATTTTTTTATGCGGCTCAGGGTTATTAATAGCACACCAGCTTAAACCGACTCCTTCACTCACACCATTTTTTCCATACCATGCAATACCCGAATAATCTGTTTGCAGTTGAGAAAACCACCAATAGGTAAGTTGTTTATCCATAACAATATACTGTAGCCTGCTGCTTCCATCGCCGTAAAGAAATTTTATAGCGCCCACTATATTTTCAGATGCAGGCTTTCCTGAAGTATGCAAAAGGTATATACAACGGGCAGTATCATTCACATTTATTTCAACTGATGAAGGAAACCCTTTTTGTTTTGATATGGCAACAACAGATCTGTCATTATTCTTTTCAGCATCTATTACATTAAACCTGATACCCGCAAATGTTTGCTCCCCGGCAGGGAGGTTGCGCAAATCATCACCTTCTCTTGTTGAATTCATCCACGAAAAAGCCTTATCACTTCCTTTGCCGCGGTTATTCATATTGGCATATACGGAGATATCCAAAGGCCTGTAGACAGGTGGCGGCGGTGGCGGTGGAATAGAACCCGTGTAAGCAAACCATATCTTATTATCATATTTTTTGCCCAGTTCAAAGAGCCGGTTTATAACATCTGTTGCATATTTTTCATAACCATTTTCATAAGCCCCTCTCGCCAATTCACCAGCAACGTGGCCTCCTACCCCCCCATTCATATACTGCCATATTTTATCATGCTTTTCAAATCCTTTTTGAAACGGGGGATAAATTGAATACCATTCTCCCGGTGAGCCAACAGGCAAATTATTTTTCAGGTTGAGATAGGTTTCAATGATCGCTTTGCTTTGTACAGAACTTATATCGCGGTTGAGTGAATAGGCATTCGATTGTGCTATCTGCGTTTTTTCATCAACGCCGAGATTGCGATGCACCGTAGGATCTTCGTCAATAAAATGCGTAAAAAAATTTCCGTTCCATGACAGCTTGTTTAAACGATCGGTGATTTCATTGCCGCGCTTTCTGTATTTTTCTGCACCGGTGGTATCGCCTGTTTTTTCAAACATTTCAGCGAGGTGATAACAGGCAGTAATGTAACCGGTATTATCCCCAAAGAAAACACCAAATTTTGATTTCACAGGGTCTATGATCATAGTGTTGGTTATACCAATATCGGGCGTGTACTCGTCATCCACTGCAAAATCCCATGAGTCGATGGTATATACCCTTTTCAGTAAACCAAAACGCTTGCTCCAGCGTGCAGGGTCGTTGACCGTGTAATCCAGCGCCTTTGCCGCAGAAGTAAGATTTTTTTCCATCCATCCGTTATTTCCATCGCTTTTCCAGCAGGCATAAATAGTATTCACATAAATATATTCCGGATGGTTCTCTGTAGGCTGGCGCACAAATATTTTATCACCAATTCTTTTGCTGTATCCCGAAAATTTATCCCTTGTTAAAAAATAATCGGCATTGGGCATGTACTGAACAAAACTATAAATCATCCCATCTTCTCTTTGCGCCTGCCGCATGATGTCGACAAGCTCTTTGCCATTGGGCAAAAAATATTTCATGCCTTTCATAGTATGAAAATTATCCAGGCCCCAGGGAACAAAAACATGGTATGTATTTCCATTCCATGTTATGGGATAAGTGCCTTCTTTGTCATCTGCAAACATGCCTTTGTAGAAAAGGTCAAACATATTTTTATAATAACCTCCGTCATTAATACCGGTTTGCGCGTCAACATTGAAATAGATTGAATCAACCGGTTTGTGCTGGCTGTTATACATGCGAATAATATGCTTGCCTAAAGCGCCGCCCACTGTGAAAGTTGTTATATTTTTAACGGGATAAGAAGCGTATTCTTTTCCTTCTCCATCAAATACACTGATAGTATTTCCCTTTGCTGTGGTTAGCGCAATCACTTCCAATGGCTGAGCGGAGGAAATAGCTGTATGATCTTTATCCCGAAGAAGCTTGCTATAAGAAAATAACACAGTTTGTGCCTGCAAAAAATTAGGTAGTGCAAGCAAAAGGCTTATTTGCATGAATCCTTTCTTTGAAAGCATATTTCTAATTCTTTTTATATAAAGTGGTCACTGAATTTGCCGGTAGAAGAAATCCATCATTGGTATTAATAACTCCATCATCTTTACAATCGTCATCTACTGAAGTCACAAACATCGAAAATTGTGAAGGCAATGCAGCACCCACTAATTTAACTGCCCTGCCTTCTGTATTGTCATTGATCAAAACAATAGTGTTTGTGTGAGCAGTATCATTTTTAAAAGCCAATGGATAAATATTGGTTTGATCAGGGGCTGATGATTGTATCCTGTAATCACCCGGCCTTACATACCGATAAAAGTTTTTTGAAATATAATAGCGTTTACTCCTGGCTCCTGATGAACTCATCAAACTATAACTATCCAGTGTAGCGGTACTTAAAGACCAATGCAGCCATGCAGAAACATTTCCGAAAGTAATAGCCGTGTACATGGCTTTACTTAAATCCATGGCGCCTTTCATATCATTGCTGAAGCCGGATGTTTCCGTCATCCATAAAGGCATGCTATATCCCGCGCCCCAGCTATACATTGTATGCCATGTCAGTGCATCCGGAGAATTTGCGGTTACGCCATCGAGCGCATAGCCATGCACTGCTATTATGCTTACATATTTACGGGCATCCGCATCATTTAAAGTTGGCTGTACCATTCCTGATACTCCATCAAGATAACCGATGTCTTCCGGCATAAAAATTTTTGTGGTTACTCCTTCATCTTTAAACCTCTTGCCGACAACTTTGATTAAATCACGCAGTGCCTCACCATTAAAGACACTGGATTCATAAGGCTCTGTGAAACGGGGTTCATTCTGCAAACTGATTCCATAAATATCAATGCCTGTTTGTTGTTTAATGATCTTTATATAAGCAAAACAACGTTCTGCAAACTCATTATACATATCTGTCCGTAACTGGTTATTCTGAACAGTTGGATTTGCATTATACGCGGGCGCATCTGCTGCAACACCATTTACGTTATTGTTTGTTTTCATCCATGCAGGAGCGCTCCAGATGCTTACGATTAATTTATTCAAACCTGCCGCTTTCATATCTTTTAAATATTGAAAGTGGTCTTTGATAGAAGTATTTAAATCGTATTTGCTCAGGTCTGTATTAAACGGATCGCTGTTGTCATTCACAGCTTCAAAATCTGTTGGCATATTATCGCGTAAAATGGTTAAGCCGAGATCATTGATGAGGGTGTTAACAAAATCAGGACCTGTGAATGGGCCGGCGCTCCAGTAAACGTCTTTTGCACCAAACCCCCCGAAGCCTTCCATTGTTTGAAATTTCTGCGAATTATCAATTGTGATGGATGTAACGGTTGTATTGACAACAGCAGTAAGGTTTACCGGAGTGGATTTGCCATCCGACACCGCAACTTTTACTGTATAGGTTTTATTTTCCGGGTATGTAAAAGTTTCCATTGCCGTTCCGTATTTAGTAGTGCCTTCGCCAAAATCCCACTTGTAAGTTAATGGATCATGATCTTCATCTGAAGCAGTTACGTTAAAATCTACAGTAAAAGGGCTTGCACTTTTTATTGCAGCAGCCAATACTGCAACAGGTGCATGATTAACCTGCGGGGTTATTGTACCTCCGCCTGTTTTTTTTGAACAGGCGTTACCCATAAAAATGAAAAGTATCACTACAATAAGGAAAGTATTTTTCATAATTTATTCTAAAATGTGCTATATTTTTTTCATGGCCTGGGGAGCGGCTAATTCTATTTGATGCAACATTATTTTTAACCAGCTCCGGCTGAACGTGCAAAATGTTTTCTTTGTTTTGCATCAAAAAAGGTTCCCGTATTGAGAACCCATTTTGTAACGATAGTTAAACAATATGGTGATTTATTTACGCCTGGTAAATATTCAGTACCCATCATTTTGCTTTACATTCGGATTTACATCGATCTCACTATTGGGTATTGGAAAATATAAATGTTTCGGTTGAAAGGATATAACGCTTTCAAGAGAATTAAAAAAAGCATTGTCAAGAGACACGAGCCCCTGCTTGCTCCACCTTCTGAGGTCTAACCAGCGCTGTCCCTCACCGGCCAGTTCAATAAAGCGTTCATCCATGATCCATTTCATGATAATGTCCTTGTTCGTTTCGGCAGCCGAATAATCAGCAGGAGAAGTTCCCCCGGGAACCATATCCCTTGCTCTTTTTCTAACCTGGTTTATATACCCGATAGCTTCTGCGGTTGAACCCCCTGATTGCAGGGTGGCCTCGGCGTTAAGCAATAAAACATCAGCAAATCGCAAAAGACGGTAGTTATTTACAGAACCCACATCAGGCTGATCGCGCTTATCCCGTGCCACATATTTTTGAATGCTGTTCGTACTGTCGAGTGTGAGCCGTTTTCGTGGATCCTTAGGATCAAATGTATTGGCAAGCTTGGCAGTTGAGACAAATTTTGCCTGGCCATATGAATTTTGTCCACTATAAAACCCCCAGTATATTGATAAATTTCCAACCGCGTTGTCAAAATCATTATCAAGCCACACATTGTCAAATCCAAATGCCTGGGTTGCCTGGAATTCGAATAAGGATTCATTATTATTTTCGGTATCCCAGGCAAAGTTATCATCAAATTTAGGTACCAGGCCCGCGCCGGAAATATTGTTAAATGCAGCTATCGCTGAAGCATAATCTGCGGCAGTATTGGTAAAAGATGCTCTGAAAACCAAAGATTTCCCCAGCATGCCCCAGGCCGAATTTTTAGTAACCCTTCCCCTGTTGGCAGCATCCCATTTTGCAGGTAATAAAGATGCCGCTTCAGTAAAATCGCTGATAGCCTGGTCCAGCAATTGTGTACCGGTGGTACCTGCCGGCGTGAATTGAGCCGGTGTGGTAACCCTTGCGGTGTCTAAAGGAGCGGTGCCATAGTAATTCCATAGATTATAAAAAGCAAATCCTCTCAGGAATAAAGCTTCGCCTTTATGGTAATCTTTGAGGTTTGGAGTAGTGTAAATACCATCCTTTACTTCGGCTATTTTCAACAAGACCAGATTTGCTCTTGTTGCAAGCTGGTAGGCGGTCTGGTAAAAATAAGAGATTATATAATTACTGGGTTCAATAGGCCCGAATATTTCAAAGGCATTCTGGTCTCCGCAGGTTATATCATCACCCGGTAACAAAATCATGTTAAGCCCTGAAGATGTTCCCCCAAAGCTCGAGGCACCATTGTACCAGTACCAATCATCCATTTTGGCATAAATGCCCATAACCCCTTTTGTAAAATCAGATTCCTGTGTGAAATATGTTAATTCCGTAGGCCCATGGGGTAAAAGATCCAAATCAGATTTTTTACAACTATTATAGAGAATTCCCCCACCAACCGGCAGCAGGATCAGTAATAATTTTAATAATGACGATTTCATATACTTCAAAGATTTAGGAGAATTAAAATATTGCCCTGATACCAAACAGGAACTGCCTGGTTGTGGGTATAACGTTGTTTAAGTTAACACCTGAACCCTGGTCAGCTTCAGGATCAAATCCCTTCCAATTAGTGACAGTAAATAAATTTAAGCCACTTGCGTAAATACGGAAATTCTGAACAAAGGCCAGCTTATTTAAAAACGACTGGGGAAGTGAATAGCCGATTGTAAGATTTTTAAGTCGCATGTATCCTGCATTCTCAATAAACTGGTTGGAAAGGCTGCCTGAACGGCCATTATTAGCGGGATCATTATAAACCGCTCTTGGTATAATATCAGATGGATGATCAGGTTCCCATCTGCCCAATGTTTGAGCGTCCTGGTTGGCCAAACCACTCATTGATTCAAGGCCTGCCCTCAATCCATCATATCTCTGCACATCGCCCACACCCTGGAAAAGGATACTTATATCAATCCCTTTATATGCAGCACCGATACTTAAGCCATACGTATAACCAGGGATAGTTTTGCCGAGATAAGTACGGTCATTTGAATTTATCAAACTGTCGGGCGATGGGCTGTGCTGTTCTTTTACACCATCGCGCGGATTGCCATACAAATCCTGGAAGTACATATCACCCGGCTGGTAGGTATACCCCGCGGCGGGGTTGTGTATATCCTGGCCTACCGTTAAATCAGCATGCGATTGCCTCCATGTGTTTATCTGGTCCTGGGTCTGAAAAATACCTCCTACTTTATATCCCCATAGATAATTCATTGAATATCCCTCCTGGATTCTTCCGAATTCACCCCCGAAAGGAGTACCTCCATATAACTTCAATACTTTATTATCTATGGTAGTAAAATTGCCGGAGACGTTAAAATCAATCTTATTGAACCTGTTATTATATCCTAATTGTAATTCAATACCCCTGTTTCTTACAGTACCCACATTCAAATCTGAGGGGCTTTGAATTCCTGTATTCGGGGGCAATTGCACCGACTGGATAATGCCATACGTAATTTTATTATAATATTCGGCTGTTAAAGTAACATGGTTGTTAAATAATACTGCATCAAAACCAATACTGGTGGTTTTTACCTTTTCCCAGGTGAGGTCAGTATTGGCAAATCCCGGCAACGAAGCACCCTGGATCTGCTGGCCCAAAGCATCTCCATTTCCGGAACCAATAGAATAGTCAGGGCTGAGAGATACTGTGGTTATAAATTCGTAATAGCCTGCCGATTGAAAGTTTCCTAATTTACCCCATCCGCCCCTGATTTTAAGATCGTTTATGAACTTTGTTTTCGGAAAGAAGTTTTCACCACTAATACGCCATGCAGCACCAAAAGCAGGGAAATTATCAAATTTGTGCCCGGGTGCAAGCCTTGATGAGCCATCGTGCCGCAGGGTTCCATCCAGGTAATATTTGTCTTTATATTTATAGCTTATTCTTCCCAAATACCCTATTAACGCATCTTCCTGCAAAATGCCATTGGATGCTGTAGTATAAGGCGGTTGGTTGGAAATCTCCCTGAATTGAGGATCTGTATAATTCACATTGCCGCTAAGATCTGTGTAAACCCAACTTGCAAATTCATGCGAAGCACTCAAAAGAACGTCAATATTATGATCTTTATTAAAAGTATGGGTGTAGTTTAATGTCAACTCTTTATTGAGGTTGGTAGTTCTTCCCTGCCTTTCCCCTAAGCTGCCCTTTGCATTCCCGTCCTGGTTTGAATAGGGGTTACCGGGTGTTTGGCTAAATCTCCATGAATCAAAATCGCTCCATGTCCTCCTGAGGTTAAAATAATACTGTCCCCCAACAGATGCCTTAAGCCTGAGGCCACTAAGGGGCTCTATTTGCACATATGCATTTCCAAGCGCGTTATATAATTCATAACTGGTATTGTTAAGCTGTTGAAAAGCATATACATTGAAACGGGTTTGCTTTCCATATATCGCAATAGGTGAGCCTGGCGCAAAATTTTGTATGGGCCCCGGGCTTAGTTTATTTGGATCATAATCGGGGTTAGGTACAAAGCTGCCGGATGTTACCGGTGCGAACCCTGTTGGATCATTTGGATCATAAATAGGCTGAAACGGAATAGTGGACAACATGGTATTTTGGTCGGCCTGTGTATTCGTCAAAGCATTTTCACGATTTAATCTCATCGTAATGCCAACTGTTAAAAATTTTGAAACTTTTGAATCAAGGTTGATTGATATAGAATAACGCTCGAGATTATTTGCTTTTAAAGGGCTCTCCGTTTTTGCATAGCCTCCTGAAAAAAAATAGGTTGTGTTATCATTTCCTCCAGATATCCTTACGCTATGATCCTGTAAGGAAGCGTTTTTATTTAAAAGGGGCG
This sequence comes from Ginsengibacter sp., assembly GCA_040005125.1. Taxonomy (GTDB): domain Bacteria; phylum Bacteroidota; class Bacteroidia; order Chitinophagales; family Chitinophagaceae; genus Ginsengibacter. The sequence goes on along the minus strand of JBDTZL010000027.1, from coordinate 17,617 downwards.
TGGTCCAATCGTAGGTAGGATTATTGCCGGCATATTGAGGACTGGCAGGGTCATAAAGCGGCCCTAAATTAGGGTTTGTCCCGATAGGGAGATCGGCCCCTGTATTTGCATCTTTCTCGGGGTTGCGGTTGTAGGCTTCAGTTACAAGGGCAAAATATTGCGGGGTGTTTAACACGGGTATCTTTTTAGGAATATTTTGAATTCCGTAATAGCTGGATACTTCAACTTTTGGCCTTCCCGGCCGGCCTTTTTTTGTTGTAATTAAAATTACGCCGTTGGATGCCCTTACTCCATAAATCGCAGCCGAAGAGGCATCTTTCAAAACGGAGATAGATTCAATATCATCGGGGTTGATGAGGGTGAAAATATTTATCGGGGAACGTATGTCTCCTATACCGCCACTTGTAATTCCAGCCCCTCCTTCATATATAGGAACTCCGTCGACAACGTACAACGGTTCAGCATACCCAAAAGTATTCACACCCCGTATCCGGATGGTTGGCCTTGCATTGGGTTCTCCACCACCCGACTCTACGAGTACGCCCGCGGCCGTTCCCTGGAGAGCTAGTTCCGGTGAAAGTGAAGTACTTTTTTCTATATCTTTTGAAGTAACTGTAGTGATCGCCCCTGTTACATCTTTTTTCTGACGGGATCCATAACCAATCACAACTACCTCATTGAGGGATGAATTTTCCAGTTGCATCGTTATGTGATAGGTGTTTTGTGATCCAACAGTAACTTCGGGGGCTGAATAATTAATATAAGTGAACCCAAGTACCGAACCCCTGGTGGCGGAAATACTAAATTCGCCGTTCCTGTTAGTAGCTGTAGCCTGCTTCGTGCGTTTGTTCGTGACCGTTACCCCTTCCATCGCTTCTCCATGTTCATTAATAACCCGCCCGTGTATGGTATCCACCGGAGGTGGCGTGCCGGAAGCCGGCAATAGCGTGGCCCACGCAACCTCTTTCAATTTTAAAACAATGGTATTATTAATAATTCTGTAGTTAAGAGGTTGATCCTTAAAAACAATATCCAATGCATCTTCTATGGCCATATCTTTTACTTCTATTGTTACGGCTTTGGATTTTTGAAGCCAGTCAACATTATAGAAAAAAGAATAGCCTGTCTGTTTTTTTATGTTCCTGATTACTTTTTCGAGAGGTACATCCTTAGCTGATAAGGTAACTTTTTGCGAGAAGCTTTTAGCGCTCGCCTGGACACAAATCGCTAGTAATATAAAAGCGGTTAATTTCATGATACGTCCCGCCTGTGACGGGATTTTGGTGAACCCCTTCGAAGGGGAAATAAAAAGAGCTTTCAAATGCATAACTTTGTGTTGTTTGGGTTAAACAATAGTAAATTCAGTTCACGGGATTGTATTTAAAATGTTAGCCCGGATACCGGCCAGGAGTGTTCCAACCACTACTGGCTTTTTTTCTTGGTTAACATCAATTTTTTTTAACCAGGCCTAAGACCTGACGATTACTTTTTTGCCATCGATCGTAAAATTTACACCACTGGTTCTAAGTATTTCCAATACCTCAGACAGGTTGCTGTTCATTGGCATTTCGCCTCCAAACTGTTGGTGTATTATCCTGCCTTCATATTCTACATCTACATCATACCACCTTGCAATTTTCATCATAATAAGATTCAGATCGGCTTTTTCACCAAACTGGAATTTGCCATTTTTCCATGCCATCACTTCTTCCATATCAACGCCATTAACCAGTTTAATATCATCTTTGATTTGTGCCTGCTGACCAGGTTTTAATATATCTTCATGATTGTTTATTGAAACTTTGACTGAACCCTCCAATAAGGTTACTTTATTTATTCCTTCATCCTCATAAGTATTAATATTAAAATGGGTACCCAATACTTTTATCTTCATTTCATTTTTTTCCACAACGAAAGGCATTCCTGTATGGGCCACTTCAAAGTAAGCCTCACCGGTTATTTCTACTTTCCTTTCATTGCCTTTAAATGATGCAGGATATCGTAAGGAGCTTTCACTATTCAACCAAACCTGTGTACCATCTGATAATTTAATTGTCACCACTTTACTTCCGCGTGGAACATTTAGCGTATTATATAAATCTTCACTTCCTGTTCCACTGTAAGTAATTTGCCCGTCGGCGCGTTTAACTATTTGTACGTTTCCCTGCCGGGCCAGGGTTCCATTACTTATGCTATCCAATTCAATTTTACTGCCATCTGCCAATGTGAGCACTGCCTTGCTGTCTACCGGGGGCGCCACATCGTTAATAACAGGTTTTTGTTTGGCTGCGGTAACGGCAATTTTTTTTGCAGGGGGATGATTTAAATATAGATAGACACCCGATCCAAATAAAAGAATAATGGCGGCCGCTGAAGACCAGCGAAGCCATGATATGCGGGGTCCAACTGAAGATGGTTTTTGAGTAATTGTCTTATTAAGAATCTGCTCGCGCAAACGCGCCCAGTCTACAGAATAAACCGGCTCTTCGGAATTATATTGCTCAATTAATTTTTGAATATGCTCCTGGAGAAGCTCATCGCTTCGGTTTTCATTTACCCACGCAAACAATTCCTGCTCCTCAGCTTCTACAGCCCTGTCGCTGGAATAGGCATCGAGCAAATAAAGTATCCTTTCTTTGGATAGAGACATTTGTCTTTTTTAAATCTTTATAAAATTAATTTTTGGTAAAGGCAGATGTATAAAGATGAATGGAGAAACAGGAATGTACTAGTGTATGTAAAAAAATATGGATTTTCTAAAGCCATTGCAGAATGGCCACCCAAATAAAAGCCGCACCTGCTTTATAATAATCACCAATAAACCGTATAGCTTGCTGCAGGTGATTTTTTACTGTATGAGGTGAAATGTGAAGCTGACCGGCAATCTGTTGACGGCTTAAACCTTGTTGTTTGCTTAATTTATATACAATCCGTTGCTGAGAGGGTAATTGATTAATTACGGCTTCGAAAATTTCCCGGTCTTCTTTGGCAAACAATACTTCTTCAATCGGGCTTGAATCGATCTCCACAAATTGTTGCCCAATCTTTTTTTTCATTGCTTTTTCCAAAGCCAGTTTTCTAAAGTGAGCATAAATGCTGTTGTGCAGCATGGCGAACAGGTAACCTTCCGGGTTAGTGGTTGCCGCTACCTGGACCCGCTTTATCCAAAGGTTCACAAAAACTTCCTGGACAATCTCTTCAGCTATATCGTCGGCGTGTGTCATTTTCAAAGACGCCGCATAAAACCGTTCTTTATAAAAATCAATAACCGCTTTAAAGGCAAGTTCATTGCCTTTACCCACCTGCAGGAGGAGGTTCTTAATATCATATGAGAGACTTTTTGCCATAGCTGGTGTGGCATCTTCAAATTACTCAAAAGAAATTTTATTTCACTCAAAGATTTCTTTATACATCAATTGAGCATAGAACAGGTAACCGTATCATATTTGTGATCCATGATAATAAATATCATTGGTAACAGTTTGCATTTGCACCGGTAATTCTCCTGGCTCAATCAATAAACAATCGTTTTATTTTTTTAATAAATTACAAGAGCTTTGGTATCATAATAACACGTAAACTTAATTATTAAGATGATATATACTATGCTGCACAATGCTGTTTTAAAAAAATGTACCTGAAAAAAAAGATCTTAAAAAGTATTGTTTAAAAATCCCCGTGTAAAGTTGGCACTTTGTAAAACATGGCACATGTGCCTGTGACACGGCCTGATTAGTAGCGATTCCTGGTGTCCGGTTTGCTCTTCATATTTTTTCAAGACGACGGTAGTACAAAATTATATGCGGCTAATTGTAATAATCCATCTTAATTTATTGGCATACTTACTTTTTTATTTAAAACATTAAATTTGCTTCATCACATATTAAAATTAATTGCTTAATATACCTTCGGCAGGATTTTTTAAAACTCAACCCATTGGCTGTATATATATTTTGTTCGAATGCCCGTATTCATTAATGAAGCTTGTTTATGCAAAATTTACTGCAAATTGATACTGATAAAAAAACCCCGAAATATATTCAAATAGTTAACGCCATTACTAACGCAATCCGGCAGGGCAAGCTAAAAAAGGGGGACCATATTTTTTCCATCAATGAGTTGAGCGATGAATTCCTGTTATCGAGAGATACTGTGCAAAAAGCCTACAGCCTCCTAAAAAAAAAGGGGGTGATTACTGCAGTGAAAGGAAAGGGATTTTATATTAACAGAACTGATATTACCACGCCCTACAGGATATTATTACTTTTTAATAAAATAAGCAATTATAAAAAACAGATTTATAACGCCTTTGTACAAACAATGGGTAATAAGGCCATTGTCGATTTAAAAATTCATCATTGCAACACACATCTTTTTGAAAGCCTCATCGTGGAATATATTGATGAATATGATTACTTTGTATTAATGCCTCACTTTTATGATGACCCCGATGAAATTTACACCATCATAAAAAAGATACCTGGTGAACAATTGATCCTTTTGGACAAAGACCTTCCGCATACCTATTCAAACTATGCAACCGTATACCAGGATTTCAAAAATGATATTTATAATGCACTTGAATCGGGGATGCACTTACTTAAAAAGTATAATAAAATAATTATGGTGTTCCCAAAAATAATACCTTATCCAAAAGAAATTATTACCGGGTTTCGCTCTTTTTGTAACAGCTACGATTTCGCTTATCAAATAATAAACGAGATTGAACCGGCTACTGTGATCAATAAAAAAGAAGCCTACATTGTAATAGAAGAAACGGACCTGGTAACATTAATTAAGACCTGCCGCACCAAGGGATTTAAGATCGGAAAGGACGTTGGTATTATTTCGTATAACGAAACACCGTTAAAAGAAATATTACTGGATGGCATTACAGTTATCTCTACCGATCATCACAAAATGGGTGAAACTGCGGCAATACTAATTTTGGAAAACAGGAAAGAAAAAATCAAAAACCCTTTTGCTTTTATACAAAGAAAATCCCTTTGATGGTGAGTGGTAAATTGTGAGTGGTGAATTGTCAATGGTCAATGAGTCAATAGTCAATAATGAAACCTCAAATTATTACATCATACATCCTATATTGCATTACATCGTACATCGCACGTCGTACATTGTACATTGTAGCACATCGTACATCGTACATTGCTTTAACGGCTGTGCTGTTCGCAGCCTGCAACAGCACACCGCCTTTATTCAATAAAATACCGTCTTCCGCATCCGGTATATTTTTCAACAATACCATTACAGAAAATGATTCTATTAATCCCATTGATTTGGAATTTTTATACAATGGCGGAGGGGTTGCTGTGGGAGATTTTAATAATGACGGATTGCCCGATCTGTATTTTACAGCCAGTACCACTTCGAATAAATTATACCTCAATAAAGGTAACCTCGCCTTTGAAGATATTACCGAAAAGGCAGGCGTTACCGGTGAGGGCAGATGGAGCAATGCCGCCTCAGTGGTGGATATTAATAATGATGGTCTGGCTGATATTTATATATGTGCCACTATCAAAAAAAATCCGGAACAGAGACGAAACCTTCTTTATATAAACCAGGGATTAAATAAAGACGGTATCCCAACTTTTAAAGAAATGGCAAAAGAATACCATTTGGATGATACAAGCCTGTCTGTCCATGCAGCTTTCTTTGATTATGATAATGATGGTGACCTGGATATGTATCTTGTTACCACAAAGCTTGCGCAGAGAGATGCTACACAATTCATGAACAATAATACAGGAGATACCAGTAAAAATGATTACGATAAACTATTCAGGAACGACTGGAATGATTCGTTAAAACATCCTGTATTTACCGATGTATCTGCGCAAGCCGGTATCGTACATCATGGTTATGGCTTAGGTGTTGGCATTGCCGATATTAACAAAGACGGATGGAAAGATATATATGTTACCAATGATTTTTATGGCAGCGATTTACTGTACATCAATAATCACAATGGCACTTTTACAGAAAAACTTAAAGGCATCTGTAAACACACATCGCAAAATGCTATGGGCAATGATATTGCCGATATTAACAATGATGGACTGGCAGATATTATTTCGGTAGATATGAATCCCGAAGACAATTTTCGTAAAAAGAAAAACATGAATGGAAACAATTACTTCATGTATCAGAATATGATGAGTGGGCATTATATGCTGCAATATGTACGTAACACCCTGCAATTAAACCAGGGGCCTGTGTTGAACGCAGGTGACAGTATTGGTGAACCGGTTTTCAGCGATATCGGGTTTTTAGCTGGCGTAGCAGAAACAGACTGGAGCTGGAACCCATCTATTGCTGATTTCGATAATGACGGCAACCGGGATATTATCATCACCAATGGTTATCCCAGGGATGTAACGGATCATGACTTTGCGGCATTCAGGCGAAGCTCAAATAATATTGCTTCCAAAGAACTCCTCATTAGCCAGATGCCGCAGATAAAGATTCCTAACTATGCTTTTAAAAACGCAGGTAATTTAAAATTTACCAACGTAACCAGTCAATGGGGAATGGGAACACCCTCCTTTTCTAATGGTGCTGTATATGTGGATCTTGATAACGATGGTGATTTGGATTACGTTATTAACAACATTAATGAAGAAGCATTTGTATATGAAAATACTACCAACAGCAAAGAGAAAATCACAAAAAATTATCTGTCCGTTAAGTTCAAAGGAAATAGCAAAAACATAAATGGCATAGGTGCAATAGCGGAAATATATTATTCCGGTAACAAAATGCAGGTGTACGAAAATTCTCCCTATCGCGGTTATTTATCTACCGTGGATAATAAAGCATTCTTTGGATTGGATACCGTCAAAAGAATTGACTCTGTCATAATAAAATGGAATAACGGTAAAAAACAGGTACTGCCAAATGTTGCAACGAATCAACTGCTGCAGATTGATATTGCAAACGCCAATCTCCCGATAGCTGCTACTGAAACCGTTGCCAGGAGCAATTTATTTACAGACGTAACCGATACGTTAGGCATAAATTACCATAACAGGGATCCTGACTTTAATGATTTTAATATACAACGCTTATTGCCGCACAAGCTATCCGAATATGGCCCTGCCCTTGCCTCCGGCGATATTGACGGAAACGGCCTGGATGATATCGTTATCGGCGGTACCGGCGATTATCCGGCAAATATTTTGTTGCAACAAAGCAATGGAAAATTTATTACCAAACTACTTCCTGAAATCCTTGGCAACGATGTACGCAGGCCCGAAAACCTGGGGATGCTTTTATTTGACGCTGACAATGATGGCGATTTGGATTTATACCTTGCAAGCGGCAGCGACGAATTTGCATCAGGTACAAAAAATTACCAGGATTGGTTCTATACCAATGATGGTAAAGGAAATTTTACATTTAATGAAACAGCGTTTCCCAAAAACTACACCAGTAAAAGTTGTGTAAAGGCTGCTGATTTTGATAACGACGGCGACCTGGATTTATTTATCGGTGGAAGAATGGATCCGGGAAAGTATCCCTTACCCGTTAGTAGTTTTATTTACCGGAACGATTCAAAAAATGGTGTAATTAAATTTACGGATGTAACCAATGAGGTAGCCCCGGGCTTAAAAAATATTGGCCTTACCTGTGATGCACTGTGGACAGATTTTGACAATGATGGCTGGACAGATCTGATTGTTGTGGGCGAATGGATGCCCATACAATTCTTTAAAAATAACCATGGTAAATTAGAAAATATATCCGCCACATCCGGAATAAATAATGAAACAGGATGGTGGAATAGTATTACGGCCGGCGATTTTGATAACGATGGCGATATAGATTACATAGTGGGTAATTTGGGCAAAAATTCCTTTTACCGCGCCAGCCACGATTATCCCGTAAATATTTATGCCAAAGATTTTGATAAAAACGGCTCACTGGACATCATTACCACTGTGTATCTTCCCGATGAGAAAGGTATCTTAAAAGAATTTCCCGCTCAAACAAGAGATGACCAGGTGGAGCAGATACCTTCACTGAAAAAACGATTTTTAACTTATAAAGAATTTGGCAATGCAACCTTCAGCGATATTTTTTCAAAAGATGAGTTGGAAGGTGCCTTGAAATTGCAGGCCAACAATTTTGAAAGTTGCTATATTGAAAATCTTGGCAATGGAAAATTTAAAATGCATCCCCTGCCGGTAATGGCTCAATTAGCGCCGCTGTATGCAATGGTTGTGGATGACTTTAACCATGACGGCAACCTTGATGTGGCTATCAATGGAAATGATTTTGGTACCGAAGTGAGTAGTGGAAGATATGATGCGTTAAACGGATTGATTTTACTGGGTGATGGAACAGGAAATTTTTCGCCACTGTCTATTTTACAAAGCGGGCTTTACATACCCGGAAATGGAAAAGCATTGATAAAATGCAGGGGCAATAACAACAACAGCTATCTTTTGGCTGCTTCACAAAATAACGGGCCACTTAAAATTTTCAACAGTAAAACCAAACAAAAAATTATTTCATTATTGCCTGGCGATGCATACTGTATATCTACTTTAAAAAATGGAAAAAAAAGAAGAGAAGAGTTCTATGTGGGCAATTCTTATTTATCGCAATCAGCTCCCTTTATAATAGCCGATGAAACCATAAGCAGTATTGAAATAACCAATAAAAAAGGGGAGAAAAGAATTATGCATATTAATTAAAATCATATTATTAACCAACGTTTTATTGTGCGATATTTAATTAACTTAAAATTTTAAAAATATTTCGCAATGTATTTATAATCAGTTATCTATTTCTTATATTATACTATGAAGATTTTAATTATCGAAGATGAAAGGGAGCTCTCGGCCAGCATTTGTACTTATCTGAAAAATGAAAAATTTTTTTGCGAAGCAGTATACGATTTTTCATCCGCTTTGGAAAAAATAAGCCTGTATGAGTATGCCTGCATCATATTAGATATTTCTTTGCCGGGTGGAAGTGGTATGGATATCCTGAAAGAATTAAAAGCAAATAATAAAGCCGACGGAGTCCTGATAGTTTCTGCCAAAAATTCTTTGGATGATAAAGTTTCGGGATTGAAATCGGGAGCAGATGATTACCTGACCAAGCCCTTTTACTTGCCTGAACTGGCTGCAAGAGTTGCTGCAATAATAAGACGGAAGTCTTTCGATGGTAACAATTTTTTACAATTCGATGAATTGCTTTTAAACCTGGATGAGAAAACCGTTAAAGTAAATAATACAGTCATTGATCTTACCAGGAAAGAGTATGACCTTTTACTATATTTTATCAGCAATAAAAATAAGGTAATCAGCAAAGGGGCCATAGCAGAACATTTGTGGGGAGATGATATGGATATGGCCGACAACTACGATTTCATTTATACTCATATCAAAAACCTGCGCAAAAAAATACTCCTTGCCGGATGCCGTGATTACATAAAATCAATATATGGCATGGGCTACAGGCTTACCCTTTGAATAATATGAAGCTCTTAACCAAATATAGCAGGATTAATCTTTTATCATCCGTCATAATTTTTCTTTTGGCGAGTATTGCTTTTTACATCCTCTTACGTTTTGTCTTGATAGATCAGGTAGATGAAGATCTCAAAATTGAAGAGCATGAAATCGAAATGTATGTTGAAAAATTTGGCAAGCTCCCTGAACCCATGCCGGTGAAAGACCAGGTAATTTATTATCACTTTGCGGGCAGGCATACAAAAGAAAGAATTTTTTCAAATGTTACCGCAGGCGAATCTTACCCGGATAAAAAAGAGAGATCCCGGCAATTGAAATTTTTTATTGCTGTGAAGGAACAATGGTACCAGGTATTTGTAGAAAAATCTTTAGAAGGCACTAATGATATTTCCCGGTCTATAATAATGATATCACTGGCTACTATCATAGCAATGTTGGCCGCGGGCTTTATTATTAACAGGCTGCTCTTAAGAAGATTGTGGCGGCCATTTTATACAAGCCTCTCTTTTATGAAAGAGTTCCGCCTGGGCCAAACGCAAAATATTGTATTCAAGGAAACCAATATAGATGAGTTTAATGATTTAAATAAAACACTGGAACAATCTATTTCAAGTGCAGAAAGAGAATACCAGCAGTTGAAGGAATTCACAGAAAACGCTTCACATGAATTACAAACTCCATTGGCTGTTGTACGATCAAAAATGGATGTACTTATACAGGATGAAAAGCTTTCAGAAAGTCAAAGCAATCTTGTGCAAAGCGCTTATGAAGCGATACAAAAGCTGGCACGGTTAAATCAATCTATGTTACTCCTGAACAAAATTGAGAACCGGCAATTCTCCGAAACTTCGGCTATAGATATTAAGCAACTTATAGAACAAAAGCTTATTTATTTTAAAGAATTATTAGGCGTTAAAAATATTACAGTTACTGCGAAGCTGGAAAAAGTTGTGAAAACAATGAACTTATCTCTTGCGGAAATTTTATTGAATAATCTGTTCAGCAATGCAATAAAATATACCCCGGAAGGCGGGAAGATAGATATTGTGCTCAGTGATACATCCATGATCTTTAACAACACAGCAGAAAGCGAAAGCTCATTAGATAAAACGAAATTGTTCAACCGGTTTTATAAAGGAGAGCAGTCATCCGAAAATCATGGATTGGGCTTATCTATTGTAAAGCAAATATGTTTGGTATCCGGATTTACAATAGAATATAAATTTATTGCGCGGCAACATAGTTTTGAGGTTCTGTTTAATCTTACGCCATAACATCGGAATGATCAATTGTTTTATGATTTTTGTATAACAAGCGCAACATAGCTGGCAGCACTATCAGCAATAAAGGAAGCGCTATTAAAAATCCACCGATAACAGCAATAGCTAACGGCTGGTGTAATTTGGCTCCGGCGCCAATACCCAGCGCTAACGGCATCAAAGCTATAATGGCGCCGAGAGCTGTCATTAATTTAGGGCGTAACCTTGTGGAAATTGAATAAACAATGGACTCATCAACCGGTTGGGTATGCAACGATTCCTTAAATTGTAAAAACGTAAAGATGGCATTCTCGCCAATAATACCTACTATCATAATTAAACCTGTATAACTGCCAACATTTAGCGGAGTACCTGTAAGAAAAAGAGCAAGATAGCTGCCGGCAATTCCCAGCACAGCAATTACTAAAATTAAAAAGGCAACTTTAAATTCTTTGAACAGGAAGAGTATTACGCCAAAAACCAACAGGCTGGAAGTGATTAGTATTGTCAATAATTCTTTAAAAGATTTTTGCTGATCTGCATATGCTCCCCCGTATTCAATATGGTAGCCGTGAGGCAGTGAAACGTGTGCACTAATGTCTTGTTGAATATCTTTCATAACGCTTCCGAGGTCGAGGCTGTCAAGCCTTGCTGTCACAACGCCTATGGATTGTAAATTTTCTCTTTCTATTTCGGCGTCGCCGGAGTTAACGGTTATGGTTGCCAGTTCACTTATCGGCTTTAATCTGCCGCCAGGTAAAAAAACCTGCAGCTTTTTTATATCATCAATGCTTAACTTTCTGCTTCCGGGGTAAAGTAATCGTATGGGAGACAATTGCTGTTTTTCAAAAATGTTCCCGATGATATTTCCTTCAAGATAAGTTTGTACCTGGTACTGGAGATTGGAAGAAGTAATTCCATATTGTGCCTGTTTTGTATAATCTGGCTGCAGAGTTATCGAAGGTCCCGTAATTACTATCCCATCAAATACATCTGCAGTGCCCGCAGTTTTTTCTACAATTCCCGCAATTTGCCTGGAAATGCTTTGTAATTTTCCCTGTTCATCCCCAAACACTTTTATTTCAATTGGCTGAACAGATGTCATCAGGTCGCCCAGCATGTCGTTGATCACCTGGCCAAAATCTATGCGCAGTTCAGGTTGTGTAGTTTCCACTCTTTTGCGTATGCTTTCAATTACCTGCTCTGTTGTTCTGTTTCTTTTTGTTTTTAGCTGAATGAGATAGTCTCCCCTGTTAGGCTCTGTAATAAAAAATCCCATTTGTGTTCCTGTACGCCTTGAATATGCTTCTACTTCGGGTATGGTAACAATTATTTTTTCCACTTCTTTTAACTCCCTGTCTGTTTCTTCAAGGCTGGTGCCTGCAGGCGAACTATAATCGAGTACGATGCTTCCTTCATCCATCTCCGGTAAAAACCCTGTTTTCAGTTTGGGCAAAACAACAATTACGATAACTACCAATGCACCCATTATTAGTCCGCTTATCCATGGACGCACAATAAAAAACGAAACCCATTTTTGTTTTTTCACCCTATGCGCCACTACTTTTTTTTCTTTTAATTGCTCCCCGTTTTGTTTGCCTGAAAGTAAAAGATAGACAACGGGCAGTCCTATCCATGTAACAAAGAATGAGCATACCAGTGTGATGATCATGGTATTGGTCATCACGTTAAAATATGCGCCGGCAACTCCACTCATCATCATAAACGGTAAAAAAATCACGATGGTACTTAAGGATGAGCCAACCATGGCCGGGAAGAGATAATGAATGGCTTTCTGAACTATTGATGTACGTTGCTCGCCTGGATTTTCTTCATGAGTGCGATGTATTTGTTCCACTACAACAATTGCATCATCTATAATCAGCCCGATAGCTGCCGCAATAGCGCCCAGCGTCATTATGTTTAGCGTGTAATCAATGGCATATAATACTATCAATGTAAGGCCGAGGGTAACAGGTATGGTAATAAGAATGGTAGCGCTTGCTTTAAAAGAACGTAAGAAAATAATGGCAACAATAATTGCCAATGCCAATCCTATCCATAAACTTTCAGTAACGCTTTTAACCGATTCGCTCACAAATTCTGCCTGGATATAATACGGCTTTATAGAAATACCTTTAGGCAAAATTGTTATAAGCTGTTCAATTTTATCTTTCATTTTATCTGAAAGATCTACCAGGTTGCTGTTAGGTTGCTTAACAATTGCAATTAGCAATCCTTCTTTTCCATTGGCATTTATTTTTGTGAACTCCACCCCTTCCTTAATCTTTATATCCGCAATATCTTTCAGCTGAATAACTCTTTTGCTGTTGTTACTAATAACTAAATTTTTCAGTCCGTCTATATTGGTAAGCGTTGCATCGGTAACCGTAAGATATAAATGCCTGTAGTCTGCGAGGTACCCATTTGATTTTACAAAATTGGTTTGACTGAGTACATTGGTGATCACATCAGGAGTAAGAGCTAATGAACTCATTTTTTGTGCATCGAGCTCAAGCCAGTATTCTTTAGATTTCCCGCCAATGATACGAACTTCAGATACTCCTGCTACCTGCGACAAAAAAGGCTTCACCGTATAAAGTGCCAGTTGCTTTAGTTCTATCGGCGATAAACCAGGCGCTTCCAGCGAATATCCCATAACCGGCAAAATAGATGGGTTCATTTTTTCTACCGTAATATTTACTTCCGGGGGAAGAATATTTCTTATCTCGCTTATCCGTGCTTCGATCCTTTGCTGGCTTAGGTCCACATCTCCGTTCCAATCGATAAAGGCAGAAATTTCACAACTTCCACGGCTGGTAGTACTGCGTATATCTGTAAGGTCAGGGATTTGTTTCACAGCATTTTCCAAAGGTCTCGTAACGGTCACCATCATTTTATCAACCGGTTGCAAACCTGCATCTGCAATAATTTTTATTTTTGGAAAAGTGATCTCGGGAAAGAGAGACGTCTGTAGCCTGGTGTAAGCAAAAATTCCACCGAGCAGGATCATCGCCAGGAAAACTGTAAGCGGGTTTTTATGAGAGATAAAAAAGTTCTTCAATGAGTATTTTTTATTTTGCTCGGTTATTTTTCTATGCCAGGTACTTCTATTTTTACACTGGCAGTGTCTGATAATCCATAGTTACCGGTTATAATTATTCTTTCTTTTGGATCAAATGCCGGAGAAATAATTTCTATCCTGTCATCTGTTTCTATACCTTTTTTTACAGGGACTTTTACAGCAGTACTGTCATTAAGTAATTTCATAACCCAAAATTCCGAATGCGCTTCATCAGAAAGAACAGCAGCCATAGGTAAAGATGATGCAGCGGGTTTGGATATTTTTACAATCCTGACTTTTGCGACAAGGTTCTGGGGAATCTGCTGAGGCGAATTTACTTTTATAGCCACTGCCTGCGTCTGTGATACAGAATCCATGAAAGGCAGGGAGGTCTGTATAATTCCCGGAATTCTTTCACCATCAGGCAGGATAAGTTCCACCTGTTTGTTGTTGATAACATATTGCCTGTATTCATAAGGCACCTCCATCATAAAAACAAAACTATTTACATTACTTATTACTGCTAACTGCTCACCATCCTGCACATAATCTCCTGCCTGGTGATCTAATTCACTGATGTATCCTCCTGCGCCCGCCCTTATGGAATTAATGCCGGAAAACTTAAATCCGGGATCAAGGTTATTAATGGTATTACCAATAGCATCTGACTCTTTTGTTTTTAGAGTGAACAGCACCTGCCCCGCTTTTACTGAGCTTGCATATTTAATATTAGCCGTTTTTATATACCCGGTAAGGTTTGATTTTACAACATTCTTCTGCAGGTAAACAGCCGTAGCGTTCAACTCAATAAATTCCTGCAGCGGGGCATAACCTATTGAAGTAACTGTAACGGGTGTACGCGATTCTGTTTGAGAATCGGTTCCCTTTTCAGCAGTCTCTTTATCGTTATGTCTGCAGGAGAATAACATCAGCACTGTTACAGGTATTAAAAAACTTTTTATCATTATTTTCAAAATAAAATTTTAAAAACACTTCCAGCGTTACTCCCAACCTGTACCTGGAAACCTCACCCCAACCCCTCTCCGAAGGAGTGGGAACTAACTTATCACAAGACACCTTGAACCTCTCAACCTTGAACCTTCAACGTTCAACTTAAGCCTCACCCCAACCCCTCTCCTTCAGAGAGGGAACTAACTTACCACAGGCAAACTCTGAACTTTGAACTTCGAACTTTCAACACCTCCTCACCTCATCCAATAATTAAGCTGGTTAATTACCTGGTACCTGTTTATTGTATTCTGCACAACCAGGTTTTTTGCTGTTATTAAATTATTTATTGCCAAAACATAATCTGTCATTTTTATATCACCGGTCTCCAAAAGTTTTCCATCGGCCTCAATGAGCGTTTCGATATACTTTATCTGGTTGTTAACAGGATCTAATAAATTCTCAATAGCAGATAATTGCTGGTGTAACTGCGCAATCTGTTGGTTATATTGGTTTTCAAAAAACTCTTTATTCCTCAATCTCGTTCTCTCTGCTATGGCAAGTTTTGAATATTGTAATTTTTTTTGCCTTCCGTCATAAATAGGAAGAATAAAACTTACCCCAAAGCTTGTCCCAAAGTTCTTATATGGCTGGGTCATAAACGAAGATTGATAGCCTCCATCTCCAAACAAATTTATATGAGGGCGATAGCCAAGATCAATCAGAGACTTATTATTAATTAGCCTTAAACTATCTATTTTAAATTTTAAAAAGAATGGGGAACTATCTTTTCTAAAATCTCTTACACCAATTATATCGGGAGGTGCAAGCTGTGTGGCAGTTGTATCAAAAATTCCCGACAGGTAGTTCAGGGTGGCGAAATCATTTTTATATTGAACCTCCAATTGTTGCTGAATAAGATTTTGCTGCTGAAAGGTTACTAAAAAAGAAAGGTAATCAACCTGCTTGTAAATATTTTTTTGGGTAAGCCTTTTCAAGATTATTTCCTCCGTGCTTAATAAATTGACCAGTGTACTATTAAAATCAATTTGAAGCTGATCGCCAAATACTGTAATGTATTGAGTAACGATGGTTCTCCGCAGATCCTGCTCCGAAATCCTTGAAACAATCCTTAATGAATCCCCCGTAATTTGTATATCCTGGAACTGGGACGATAAAAACTTTTTAGGCAACAGGCTCTTCGTTGCTGTTATCAATCCCTGCAACTGCCCCCCATTTGTTAAAACTGCATCGTATCCAAATCCATTTATAACAGGCGCATAAAAAGAATTTCCATTGCCGGTTATTTGAATTCTTGTGGAGGCGAGTAATATCTGGCTGTCAATTTTATTTGACAATAACTGGTTGCGGTAATCATTTAATAAAGGGCTGTTTGAAACTCCGGCAGAAAGATAATAATCAAGTTTCTTATCCTGTGCAACCGAACAAAAGCAAGAAAAAATTACAAAGAAAACCAGGCTATACTTTTTGATTATTATCATTTTATAGTTAAAATTATAAAAACTGCGCTGATTAATCGTAACGGTAATGCAATACTATAAACCTATTCTGTATAAAATTTGAAGAGCTTTTCGGTAGAATTATAAAAAGGATACCGGTTGTATCCGTAAGCCCGGTGTGGGCTTTTGCAAAGGTTATAGCCAAATACCTTGCTAAATTTGATCTTAAAATAGCTGTTCTACAAATTTTCACCAGAATCAGGAGTCAAACTTTGACAGGTAAAAAATCAACATTCTTCATATCAAAAAAAATTACATGACACATAAATATTTTTTTTCAGCCGTTTTTACTATATTATTTTTCTCACAAGCTTT
The DNA here is from genome assembly GCA_040005125.1 of Ginsengibacter sp. Taxonomy (GTDB): domain Bacteria; phylum Bacteroidota; class Bacteroidia; order Chitinophagales; family Chitinophagaceae; genus Ginsengibacter. The sequence goes on along the minus strand of JBDTZL010000027.1, from coordinate 1,008 downwards.
AGCCCAGGATACATATGATTATAAAGTAATAAAAACTTTCCACATTGCCAGTGCAGGAGGATGGGATTATATTGCAGTAAATAACGGGAAACTGTATGTTTCCCACGGCACACAGGTTAATATTTTAAATGAGCTCACTGGAGATTCAGTAGGTGTTATACCCAATACCACCGGTGTTCATGGTATTGCATTCGATAATGAACTCAACAAAGGTTTTACAAGCAATGGCCGTTCCAATAATATTACGGTATTTGATCTTACAACAAACCAGGTATTATTGCAAATACCCGCGGGGGAAAATCCTGATGCAATTCTATATGAGCCTTTTTCGAAAAAAATAATAACCTGTAATGGCCGGAGTAAGGATCTCAGCATTATTGATCCTTTATCGGGCAAGTTAATAGCAACAGTACCGGTTGGTGCAAAACCTGAAACTGCTGTTACCGATGGTGAAGGAAAATTATATGTTAACCTGGAAGATAAAAATGAGATAGCAGAAATAAATCTAAAAACTTTTGCTATGGAGAACCACTGGTCAATACTTCCTGGCGAAGGCCCAACGGGTTTAGCCTTTGACACAAAAACAAAAAGGCTATTTGCGGGTTGTGATAAACTTTTAATTGTTCTGGATGCCGCCAACGGTAAAATTGTAGATAAGCTGACAATTGGAGATGGATGTGACGGAGTAGTTTTTGATAATAAAAACGGGATGGTATTTGCATCAAATGGAGAAGGAAATATTTCGGCAGTTAAAGAAAAATCGGCCAATGAATTTAAAGTGGTGCAAACCATTGCAACAAAAAGAGGCGCAAGAACTATAACTATTGACGAAGGCTCTCATACATTATTTTTGCCAACAGCAGATTTTGAACCCCTCGATCCAAATGCGGCGCCTGGCACAAGGCCTAAAATGGTTGCCGGTACGTTCCAGGTATTGGTGGTGCAATAAAGAAATTATACTGCGCAAGGAGTAAAAAAGTGAATTGATTTTCCGGCACTTTTATACAT
>JBDTZL010000126.1:0-10871 GCA_040005125.1 Ginsengibacter sp. | reverse complement strand
CAGTCGTTTTTATAAAAATTTAAAAAAAAATTACGGTATAAATCTAAATTTGAATTACACTAATCTCAATTTTTCAACTACATCAACAATACATCAGGTATCTCAAAAGCGCCTGAAACCAGGCTTTTGGATACTTCATAACTACATCAGGATAAAATGACGATTGATTTTATTTAACGGGTTCCGAATTGCTCACAAAAGCGACAAACTTACTATCCGGAGACCAGGATGGAGTATTGAGAGTCCCTTGTCCGCCATATAGGTAAGCCAATACCTTCGGCGCCCCGGGAGTAGTTAAAGGCATTAATCTAAGCATAACCCGCTTGTAAGCCGGGTGCTCATTAGGATCAATATCGGGTTGAAAAGAAATAAAGACCATCCATTTTCCATCTGGTGAGATGTGCGGAAACCAATTATGATATTCATCAAAAGTGAGTTGTTCTTTTCCGGAACCATCTGGTTTCATACGCCAGATTTGCATCGATCCCGAAACATTGGCGTTGTAGTAAATATATTTACCATCAGGTGAATATTCCGGCCCATCCACATGTCCTTTGGTATTGAAAGTAAGCTGTGTTTCTTTTCTGTCGGCTAAAGAAACCTTATAGAGATTATAGATTGTAGCACCGTTTCGTTTTGCTACAATAGCTATTTCTTTGCCATTGGGATTCCAGCCATGCAGGTATGAAGGCGTATTATCAGTAATAAGGCGGGGCTCACCGCCTGATAATGGGAGGGTGTAAACAGTTGATCCGCCATCTGGTAATCCTTCCCGATGGCTGCTGATGCCCAACATTTTCCCATTGAAAGAAATAACGTGATCGTTGTTATTGTTAAATATCGAGCCTGTATTTAATTTTTCCGGGGTTCCGCCTTCAATGGGAATTGTATATATAGTGCCCCCTTCATTAAACAAGAGTTTTTTTCCATCGGGCATCCAATTGGGCGCTTCAAACCGGGTACTTGTTTCCCGGATCACTTTCCGGCTTCCATTAGCAATATCCACGGTTTCGAGCCTGCAACCGAATACATCGCTTACCGGTGGTATTATCGCATGAGGATTGGAAGTATATTCATGTATCACTGGTTTATCTATCCTTACGTTCCATACTTTTGCGCTGGCTATTGCATTTGAATCATGGGCCAATATATAGATCCCTGCAAGTACCTCGCCATTCAGGGCATCTGTTTCGCAGGAACCAACAAATTGAAGTGGCTCACCGGGATGTGCAATTCTCATAGTGATCGTTTTTCCGATACGTTCCAATTGGATCGTTTGCCCGCCTTGTTTGGGATAAAAACGTTCTTCTTCCGGATCCCGCATAAACATTCCTTTGTATGGCCTCCATTGAAGAACGACTAACCCATCAATATGTATGCATGAATTTGCACTTGCTGCACCTTCATCAGTGGATTCTCTTATCATCCAGCCAATCTTTCTATGGCCAACGGCTCCCGCAGTATCCCCTGTAAAAGCAAAATCTGCAGTGAGTGTAAAATCACCTTTCATTTTTTTGTACACGAATTGAAATTCATCACGGTTGAACCAGATGTTTGATCCGGCTCCTGTAATATTATACACCTGGGTAGCTTCATCATAGCTTGCTGAACCATGCAGCTTTGGGTTACCAATATCCATATGGTCCTCAAATATACCGACGGGATGTTGGGCAAAACTGCCATCCCATACAAGTACACCAAAAAGCAAAAAAATAAATCCGAAGACCCTGGCGAATGCGGGACCATTGGTCGAAGATGCCAAATTATACATATGTAATCGTTTTAGAATAATTATTGTCCGGCTAAATGACTTAAATCCTTACCCGGCTTGACTCACCCCCAACCCCCTCGCCGGAGGAGAGGGGGCTTAGAACCCACAGCCACAAAGGGTTTAGCGAAACCCAACCAATTTTAGTCGGATAATAGGGTTTTAGAATAATAAAATTGGAACAATAATTATTTGATAAGAATCAAAATCATTCCTGGCTTTTTCTTCCGGAATTCTCTTAATAAAATCTTCCAATCAATTTATTTTCAACAATCATTGTTTTCATTTCCATAGGATCAATAGTTCCCTGTTTGCCATAAACAATTTTACCTCCCGGCTCGACTAAAACTGTATAAGGCAGGGCTCCATTCCAATTCGGATCTACCGCCTCAATCAGTTTATATTTATCATCTATACTAAATAAATAATTGGTATTTGCAGCCTGCAGATTTTTCAGAGCCTTTAAAACCTTATCTTTTTTTTCGGGGTTATCTGCACTGATAGTAATAAATTCAAAATCTCTTTTCCTGTACATCCGGTTGATGGTAACAAACGATGGCAGCTCGTTTACGCATGGCCCGCACCAGGTGGCCCACACATTTATTAAACGTAATTTATCAGAATTGTTTTTCAACAGATCCTTAACCCCCGCTTCATCAATCGTATCCAGTGTTACAGGCTCTGCGGCCCATTCTTTATCAGACTTTGCAACAAGATCTTCTTTTTCGGCCCACTTAATAGAACACCCGAATACTTTGGTTGTTTTTACGGTAACTTCTTTACCGGCAAGTAATGCCTCAATGGCATTTTTCGTATCTAAATTTTTAGGAACGCCGGTGGGCTTTTCAACATCATCAATCCGGCCCTGGTATCTTAATATTCTTTCCTTATCAAAAATAAAAATATGCGGTGTGGCAACCGGCCCGTAAGCTTCTGCCACAGTCTCATGATCGCCATCAAATAAATAAGGAAAATTAAAATGCTTTCTTTTTGCATGCAGCTTCATTTCTTCAAACGAATCTCCCACATCTGCATATCCCAATTCATTTAGCTGAACCGATTTTGGATTGTTAGGCATAATAGCCACGACCGCAACTCCGCGTGAGCTATAATCTTTTGTAAGCCGGATCAATCTTTCTTCATAAGCCTGGGCCGTAGGGCAATGATCACAGGTGAATACAATAACCAGGATCTTTGAATTATTAAATGATGATAAAGAATACATTTTCCCATCAACGCCCCGTAATTTAAAATCAGGCGCTTTCTTACCTATTGCCAGCGGTGTATGATCTGATGAAAAAGCTACATTGGAGATAGCGGCCCTTAAGAAAAGCGAACCCAAAATTAAAAATGAAAAATACAACTGTCTCATAGAATGAATGTTTTATTAATAAAATTAATAAATCAGTAGAAAAATAGTTCACAGCATAAAAAGCCTGCATTTTTGGGACGGCCTATACCGACAGAAATAACCAGCTATTATAAATATGTATGTCATTAATTACATCATAGAAATAATACCATCAAAAGTATAAGGGAAATAGAGAAGTATAACATTATAGACTACATCAATACTACATCTATAAGACAAATCATCTTTTTCCAATGCATCAATACCACACATCATCGCTTTAGTCTCGTTTTGCGTGGTCCCAGATAACGGCCTTTTTCTTATGAAGCTTTTTCCAGGATTTTTATTCCATGATTTCCGGCAATGATAGCCTTATGAGCAAGATTATAGAATAATGAGGTTTCCACTACTCCTGTAATTCCTTTCATCATGGGATTAACCTGCGCCAGCTCCGGCCAGGTCGGAAACCATACATCTAAAAGATAATTACCATTACCTGTTATTGAGGGGCCATCTTTTTTATCATCCATCCTTATCACGCTCTTTACGCCTGGAAATAACTTTTGTATACCCGCCGGTACAAATCGCAATGCTTCGGGTAGTAACTCAATTACTAATGGAAACCTGGCATCAAAGCGTTCTGAATATTTTGTTTCGTCACCCATTAGCAAAAACTGCCGGGCCATTGATGCCAGCAATTTTTCGCGGGTATGTATCCCTCCCCCGCTTTTGAGTGCATTCAGGTCTTTGTCCAATTGATCGCAACCGTCCAGGTAAACATCCACCTCCACTACGTCGGCTATGGGTTGTACAGAAAATCCCTTTGAAAGCAATAACTGGTGGGTGGTAAAAGAGGAAGTGAGCACCCGCACATGCAGGCCCTTTTTTACTTCTGTTGCTAACAAGTCAACTAAAAAAGCAACAGTGGAACCTGCACCCAGTCCTATTGTACTTTTGTCTTTAATAAATGTTATGGCGTTTTGTGCGGCCTTATCTTTCAAGTCCATGATTTTATAATTGCATTATTAATATATAAATATTATCTTAAACCTTAACTATTTGAATGCGGCACATTTTTTAATGTTTGTATTACCGCAAAACTAAAAATATCTGCTAATGAATTATATTTAGTGTAATATATACTTTTACCTGAGACAGAATATTTTCCCGGATAATTTTAAAAGCTATGAAAATAAAATTTTATGGGGTACGAGGTTCGATTCCTGTATGCGGTAAAGAATTTCAGAATTACGGGGGGAACACGACCTGCATATGTATTCATCGCGAAACCGTTAACCGGATTGTAATCTTTGACGCCGGTACAGGCATTCGAAAACTCGGAAAGGAAATAGTTGCACAGGGAATAACTCAAAATATAATTAATATTATTTTTTCTCATTTTCATTGGGATCACATCCAGGGATTTCCATTTTTCGCGCCTGCCTATAACAACAACCAGAAGATTGGAATACTTGTAATGGGCGAGGAAAGAAAGTTTAAAGACCTGAAAGGAATATTCTCATTGCAGATGCAAAGGGAATTTTTTCCAGTGGAACTGAATGCTATGGGAGCGCAATTCGAGTTTTCAAGTTTTGGCGACAAAGAAACTTTTTACGATGCCACTGTTACAGTCATCCCGCAGTATCACAAGATCCCCGGTGGTTCCTACGCATTCAGAATCGAAGACGAGTCGGGTGTGTTGGTTATATGTACAGATATTGAACATATAAACGGGATAGATGAAAATATCGTAGCCCTCGCAAAGGATGCAGATTTATTAATTCATGATGGGCAATATACTTCTGAAGAATACAAACAGCATGAGAACTGGGGACACAGTACCTGGGAACAGGCCGTTGAAGTAGCCATTCGTGCCAATGTGAAAAAACTTATCATTACCCATCACGACCCGGATCACGATGATGCTTTTCTTGACTCTATGGCAAAAGATTGCAAAAAGGCATTTCCCAATAGCATGTTTGCAAAAGAAGGAATGGAGGTTTCGGTTTAAATGTGAATTATAAAAACTAAGCATCTGTTTAAAAATGAAATTTTCGTTTACCATATCGCGGTTCGTACGGACACCAACCGCGGCATTGCAAGAGGTTGACAGAGTTGTATACCCGTTTGAATATTGATATCCATCTATCAACTCACTATTCACAGCATAATAATTGAACTATTATCGCGTAATTACGATAAAGCCTTCCGGACGGTGAAAAGCCTTCTTTTTTACATTAGCACATTTGCATTCATATTGTCAAATCTTCAGGTATTGACGCTTGCGTAGATTTTTTGAGATGCTAACAGATTTGATTGTCCCGGGTTCTCTATCGGGAAGGGCAGCCTCACTCATTCCCGCGGTAAAATCAAAGATACAAATTCGCAAAAGCAATTACCATTAAAAACATTTGCCGGTGAACCCACAGCTAAATCTTACAATATTGATTCAATGTATATATGAAGCTTACATGTGTTATCCATAGGAAATATCCTTTTTTTGTTAATTTTGAACACCTAAATCGCCTGTGTTTTTACACTGGCTTTTTTATTAATAAATTTAGATGATCTAAATGACGTTGACCGGACGGGTACCAGATGCGGCCTTATTTATTTTTCTTACCACTTTTGTCGTCAGCCAGCTCGATCCAAACCGGGGCATGATCACTTGATTTCTCCCATCCCCGGACATTGCGGTCAACGCCTGCAGCAATGAGGCGTTTGGAAAGATGCGGGCTAAGGAGGAAATGATCAATACGTAAGCCCGCATTGCGGCCGTAGGCATCACGGAAATAATCCCAAAACGTATAAATGACCTCATCAGGATACAATTTTCGTATCGCGTCTGTCCATCCCTGCGCTACCAATGTTTTAAAGGCTGAACGCACTTCAGGCCGGAAAAGAGCATCATCCACCCATCGCTCCGGCTTGTAAACATCCAGTTCGGTTGGCATAACGTTATAATCGCCGGTCAATACCACAGGAACATCAGACGCAAAAAGTTCCGCGGCATGCGCGGTGAGACGTTCAAACCAACGAAGCTTATAATCGAGTTTTGGGCCGGGAGCAGGATTTCCATTTGGCAGGTAGAGACAACCAACCCGTATACCGTTGATCATTGCCTCTATATAGCGGCTGTGGCTATCATCCGGATCACCGGGAAGTACCCGCCGTACCTCTTCAGGTTTTCCGCTGCGCGCTAAAATGGCGACGCCATTCCAACTCTTTTGCCCGTGCCAGATCGCATGATAACCTGCGTCCTCTATAGCTTGTTCCGGAAATTTTTCCTGGGGTGCCTTTAACTCCTGCAGGCACACAACATCCGGCGATGTTTCATTTAGCCAGCGGAGCAATACCGGCAAGCGCCCGTTAACACCATTAACATTATAAGTAGCTATTTTCATGACAAAATTGATCGGTTTATTACCTGTGAATGAAATGAAATTAATTCTTATTAAAGATAATAATCAATTGTACAACTCAATGATGTATGGTAATAAGTTTCTTTTTTAATTCTTAGAGGCTGTTCAAAAATGATTTGTAGGGTTTTGTATGAGTATAAAAGTGATCGGTGGTGGCTACTGACTGGGCAATGTTATTTAAGATAGGTGAATCAATTGAACGCCCTTCAGGGCGGTGGTTTTTATCGGCTTTAGCCAAACGATTCTTTTGGCTAAAGCCATATTTACTACTTTCAATCCCCGACCTAAAGGATGGGGCAATTAAACTTAAATGACATTGACCGGGATCGGCGGAACGCTGCGGTTGTTGTCACCAACCTGCCTTCCGGACTGGCAGGCAATATGATAAACGAAAATTTCATTTATAAACAGCTTCTTAGGAAATTCCCTGTATCACATTGCGATATGCCGGTGGGGATATCCCACCAGCCGGGTTTCTTAGTCCGGCTTTTTTTATTAACCGGATAGCTTTTCGTAAAGTATTGCTGCAGCAACTTATCGGATATGGCTCATTGTATGATTTGATTAAACTCCAGGCACTCTCCATCAGGGCCTGTTATATTGAAATACTTACAACCTTTTTTCCAAAAAGAAAGAAATACAGGCGCCTCCTCAATTATATGAAACGATGCATTCTTTAGCTCTGTAAAAGCACTGTCAATATCATCCACATCAAATGCAATATGATCAATATGGCCATTGCTCCTGCTCCTGATCTCTTCTATTTTATTATGTGGTAACTGGTACAATTCGATGATCACAGCATTATTTTCCATCATAATGCAGGTACCGGTTTCATCCCCCGCGCCAAATCTAGATTGCATTACGTTGGTAAAGCCAAGGCGGTTATAAAAAGCTTCAGAAATAACTATGTCCGTTACCGGAATACCCACATGCTGAAGACGGCTAATAGTAACTGTTGACTGATTTTTCATGACGGTATATTTATAAGAATTTAAGTTAGTTTATTTATTGTAATTCATGCTGCCGGATCCGTGGCCCTTGCGCAGAACATAAGCAAAGCCTGATTAAGCCATGTTCGGGTTATTTATCACCAACGTCTTCGCCAGGTACATTGCGGCGTCACCTTACTTTTCATTTATTCTTACGCAATTCTACAAGAGAATAAAAAGTATCTCTCCAATAAATCCCACCGTTATACAATGTGCTGATGGCAGATTTGAGTATAATATAGATCATTATAATTCCTGCATAAATACTCATAAATGCATACCACCATTTTCCATTTGCTCCAGGCATCTTCCAATAAAGGATAATCTGGAACAGGAACATACCAATTGCCAGGATCCTTTCTAAAAAATTTCCAAAAATTAAAATTAAGGGAAGAGGGAGTACGAAAAAAAGAAGTATTCCCAAAGCTCCGCCTACCGCTTTAAAAACATTATAGTTAAACCCGGAAAAAACATTTTTCATTAAGCCGTTAATAAATTCCCCGACATTCGCATACCATTCCACCTGCAATTCCACCAACCCGTAAAGAACATCTGATATACCACCAGCAGCTTTAACAGAGGCAGCGAGTTTTAAATCATCATCAGGCCTCATAGCTATTGCCTTATGCGTTCCGGCACGATCATAAGCCTTTCTTTTTACCAAATTAAAAGCACCCACGCCCATTGAGGCTTTTGATGTTTTTATTTTTGCTGCCCATGGCCTTTGAAATGCCGTAAGCATTATTATGAATGTAAGAACAATGCTGTTTAATGTAGATGATGTAGAAATAATGCCAGGAAAAATAGTAAGGTGGTCAAGACTATTTTTTACGCAATAACCCATCGCTTTGGTTAGAACATCTTTACGATATAAAACATCAGCATCGGTAAATAATATATATTCCTCATCAGAACATTTGGCGCCGGTATATAGCGCATGATTCTTGCCAAGCCAGCCCGGAGGAAGTGCATCGATGGTAATTACCGTTAGATTGTCGTATTTTGTTTCGAGGTCTAAAAGTATTTTTCCGCTATTATCAGTTGATCTGTCATTAATAACTAATATTTTGTAATTACTGTAATTGAGGCTACAAACGCTTGTCAACGCTTCTCTCAAGGCATATTGTTCATTTCTTACTGCAATGACTATCACTACAGAAGGAGCCGGCTTATTTTCGGAAGTTTCAACAGAGCCCAGGTACATTATTTTACGGCCGTTAATAATTAACCAGGGCGCAAGAAACGCCCAATAAAGAAAGGCCAGGATGGAGTATGTGGCTAACAACATCATTGATCTACAATTTAGGTGTTTCAATTATATAAACGCCAATAAGGAAAGGCTTTAACGCTAACAAATTTTACATGGCATTTTTGTTCTCCGCTGTATGGTTTTGTAAAAATCGATGATGTGCTTAAAGATGTCATTTTGCGACCAATAAAAACCAGGGTTTATATCAAAAAGCTATAAATTTCCCATGATATCCCTGTAGCCTCTGCCTATCGGAATAGATACTCCGTTAACTTCAACCATTTCGGCTGTGTATGATTCAATCCTGCTTATGGAAACTATAAAAGACCGGTGGATTCGTTTGAAGAGATTTGCAGGCAAAAGATCCTCAATTTCATGCATACTCATTTTTGAAATGTATTCCGCCTTAGTTGTTGAGATCCTGATATATTCCTTTTGACTTTCAATATATACAATCTCTGAGAATAAAATTTTCACCTTCTTTTTTTGTACATTCAGAAATATAAAATCTTTTATCTCCTGGCTTTCGTTTGTTTTCCGTTTTTCTCCCTGTGCGGTTTTTACCTTCGTTACGGCAATTAAAAAACGTTCGAATTCAAATGGCTTTAAGAGGTAATCTGTTACATTTAAATCAAATCCCTCTACGGCGTATTGATGATAAGCGGTTGTGATAATCACCGCAGGCGGATGTGTAAGTGTTTTTAAAAAAGCCATGCCTTTTAATTTCGGCAGGTGAATATCTAAAAAGATAAGGTCAGGAGTGTTGTGCCGCAGGTATTCAGTCGCAAGAATAGCATCTTTAAATGTACCTTGTAACTCGAGGAATGGCACCTGCAAAATATAATCCGCTAAAACTTTTACTGCCAATGGCTCGTCTTCTATTATAATACATTTTATATCAGACATGGCTTGCAAGATTAATTTTTAAAGTGGCCGTAAACACAGACCTGCTTTGCCCGACAGCCAGGCTGAAATCTGTATACAGCAATTCCAGTTGGCGCCGCAGGTTAGACAGGCCTATATTTTCTTTTACATTTCCATCTTCAGGATATTCTTCGGTAGAATTTTTTACAAAAAAAGCCAACTGTCGTTGATTAACCGAAAGATGAATATCAACAAATGGCTGATTTCTTGTTTCAGAAACACCATGTTTGAATGCATTCTCCACTAACGGTATCAGCAACAATGGCGGCACGGCTTGTTTCATATCTTCAATGTCATAGTTAAAACTAACATGTAAAGAATCATCGTAGCGCAATTTCTCAAGGGCAATATAATCACTCATAATTTTAAGTTCCTGTTCTATAGCAATATACTCTCCACCGGTTCCATAGAGCATAAAACGCAATATTTTCGACAGGCAGCAGCCCATTTTAAGGAGTGGATGAAAGACTATACGTATGATCCTGCATCCAACGAATATTCTTTCAAAGGATTTGAGGCAGAAGAACAGGACAGGGTCGAAGGGTGGTTTAATGTTTCAAACTGGATGTAAACTTTATAAAACCCAGGTAGCAGCATACCCCGATAAAATATGATAACCTGATTCTTAATATTGGTCAACATAAAATATTCTTCTATCTTCACGCCATGAAAATGGCAACAGGCAAATTTTGTTTTGGTTCATTCTTTTGCTGCGATGGTGGTAGCAAGTGGACTGTGTTTGTCTGTTAGAAAGTAAAAGATAATTCAAACTGAGCCGCTTGTTACCAACGTAACAAGCGGTTTTTGTTTTTGTATATGTCTGGTATGCTCAATGGATGGGAGTTGGTCTGCAAAACCAATGTAGTCAGTTCGATTCTGACACCAGACTCTTAATGGAAATGTGGAGCAGTTGGTCAATACATCGGACTGAAAATCCGGGGGTGCAGGACCGATTCCTACACTCCGCTGTCCTGAGTTTACTATAAATTATAATCAAGGTCTCAATGAATTATTCCAATCTCTAAATGTAATTGGGGATGTTCTAAATATTCCATTACCCACAATTCCACACTGGTATAAATATATTCCACCTATTTTTCCACTATTCCCGCTTCAACAGGACTTGTCTGAAACTCAGGATAGCGCTTTTTTTATTTGATCGTTC
>JBDTZL010000331.1:0-10951 GCA_040005125.1 Ginsengibacter sp. | reverse complement strand
GTTTAGAGTTCTATCCTAAACCTTCTAAACTATTTTCTAAACTTATAGCAACCTTCCTATATTATAAGTCTCCCACTAAACCAACGCATCATACAACACTTCAACCGGGTGCAGCGCTTTTCTCCCGGTTCCATCTTTTACCTGGTGACGGCAACTGGTACCAGGTGCGGCAATAATAACGTTATCTGCCTGGCTGCGAACAGCAGGAAACAAAACAAGTTCGCCGATCTTCATAGACAGATCATAATGTTCTTTTTCATAGCCAAAAGATCCTGCCATTCCACAACAACCGGAGGCAATTATTTCAACAGAATAATTTTCGGGAAATGACATCATCTTTATTGAAGGGGCCACAGATGATAAGGCTTTTTGATGGCAATGCCCATGCAGTTTAATAAATCGTTTATCTTTTGTAAACAAGTCCTTGCTGATGTTTCCGTTGTCAATATCCCTGGCTAAAAACTCGTCTATCAAAAATGTATTTTTTGCCAGTTCTTTAGCTGCAGCCAAATTCTCCTCATTAGCCAGGTCAACATATTCATCCCTGAAAGTTAGGATGGCGCTGGGTTCTATACCCAACAGAGGCGTTTCTGCATTTACTATTTTGCTTAATAATGATATGTTTTTGTTGGCTATTTTTTTGGCGCTTCTTATCAATCCTTTGGATAACCAGGTTCTCCCGCTTTCTTGATGTTGCGGGATCATCACATCGTAACCCAGTTTTTCCAATAAAAGAATTGCTTTAATACCAATTTCAGTATCGTTGAAATTGGTAAATTCATCACAGAACAGATACACTTTTTTCTTGCTCCCCTTTAGGGGCTGGGGGCCTCTTTTTTTAAACCACCTTTTTAAACTTATTTTATACAAAGTTGGCATAGATCGCTGCACTGCAAAACCTGACACGCGTTTGATGATATTGCTTACAGGAGAACTGGTCATCATAAAATTATATATGCCGGGAGCCAAGGCGCCCAATTTTGCAGACTTATTAAAATTAGCAATCAGTTTTGACCGGAAAGGAACCCCATTGGAGTCGTAATATTGTTGAAGAAATTCTGCTTTCAGCTTAGCTACATCAACGTTGGAAGGGCACTCTGATTTACACCCTTTACAACTAAGGCACAGATCCATTACTTCATAGATCTCTTTATGATCGAAGCGATTTATTTTTTGCGACCTGGTAAGAAACTCACGTAAAATATTTGCCCTGGCACGGGTAGTATCTTTTTCATTTTTTGTTGCCATAAAAGACGGGCACATTGTTCCGCCGGATGCATGTGTTTTTCTGCAATCACCAGAACCATTGCATTGTTCTGCATGCTGCAATACATCCTGGTTGGAATACCGGAATACGGTATTAAAAGAAGGAGTTTTTTGCCCCGGTGTATACCGCAACATTGTATTCATCGAAGGAGTATCTACAATTTTGTTGGGATTAAAAATATTTTCAGGATCCCAGGTGCGCTTAATGTTTTTTAATAATTCGTAATTCTTTTCACCTACCATTTGCCTGATGAATTCTCCCCGTAATCTTCCATCGCCATGTTCTCCGCTCAAAGAGCCGTTATATTTTTTAACTAACGTTGCTATTTCTTCTGCAATAATTCTAAAGAGATGATTGCCATCAACCGTTTTCAGATTAATTATTGGGCGAAGGTGTATTTCACCTGAGCCTGCATGAGCATAATGCACAGCATGCAGGTCATATTTTCTCAATATCTTATCGAATTCATCAATATAGGCAGGCAGGTCGTTCGCATCTACGGCCGTATCTTCAACCACGGGTACTGCTTTTTCATCACCCGGTAAATTGCCCAGTAAACCGAGCCCCGCTTTTCGAAGGGTCCATATTTTTTTTGAATCTTCTCCAAATAATAATGGGAAATGATATCCCAAACCTGCAGCCCGCATTTCAATTTCACAATCACTGGCTTTCGCAATTATTTCCTGCCGGTTGGCCGCAGCAAATTCAATAACCAAAATGGCCCCGGGATCCCCCTTTACAAAAAACCGGTTCTTACTTTGTTCAATATTATTTTTAGTGCATTCCAAAATATAATGATCGATCAATTCACTTGCACCGGGTTTGTATTTTAAAGCGATCAGGTTGGCCCGTAAGGATTCGTCTATCGAATTAAAATGAACGCAAAGCAAACCAGTTTCCTTTGGAGGTAATGGAACTACATTTAATTTTATTTCTGTTATAAATGCCAGGGTTCCTTCGGAGCCGGCCAGCAATTTGCAAAAATTAAAATCCTCACCACCAGCTGTGAATGGAGATGACTCCAGCAATACATCAACAGCATAGCCGGTATTCCTTCTTTCAATTGTTTTCTTTGGAAATTCTTTTCTAATCTCTACCTGGTTATCATAGTTGCTTAATAAGCTTCTTACAGTTTTATAAATAATTGCTTCAAGATTATTGCCTTCACATTTTTCATGAAACTCGTCTATGCCAAGTGCTTTAAATATCGTTTCATTTCCATCACTCAGCAATGCCTTTACTTCCAGTAAATGTTCCCTCGTGCTTCTATAAACAATAGAATTGGAGCCACAGGAATTATTTCCCACCATCCCACCCATCATGGCGCGATTGGCTGTAGAGGTTTCGGGGCCGAAGAATAAATCATGTGGTTTCAAAAACATATTCAATTCATCACGAATTACGCCTGGCTGAACACGCACCCATTGCTCTTCTTTATTTAGTTCAATAATTTGTGTAAAATTTTTAGACACGTCCACGATAATACCGTTTCCAACTACCTGGCCTGCAAGGGAGGTGCCCGCAGTTCTTGGGATCAATGAAGTATGATTTGCTTTGGCAAAAAGAATTAGTTTTTTCAGATCGGCTATTGATTTTGGAATAGCCACAGCCAAAGGCATTTCTCTGTATGCCGATGCATCGGTCGCATACAAAATTTTCATTGTCTCATCTACATATAGCTCCCCTTCCAGGTGATCAGATAATTCATTCAGCCTTTGGTTCATGAACAGAAAAGTTTTAAAAAGCATAAAACTAAAGCCTTTTCAAATAGTGTGGGTTTCCTTTTTATTACGAAACTTTACCAGGTCGGCTGAAGTTTTTATGAATTACCTGTTAAAAAAGCGAAATCAATAAATTAATAAACCTTGTTTTATCATTTGCGGATAATCTTTTATTTCATTAATTTTTATAGGACAGCATCAGGTATTGAAAATTTCGTTTCAAAATTTTAGCAGATCATCTTATTATGATAATTTTTTTCTAATTTTATTTTTAGTTGAAAAATTAACCAACTATCTGTAGACTTCAAGGCACGTAGTTATAGAATTGCTTGACTATAAAGAATCCAATTTCCTAAAAGTCGCCTTACCAATATCCTCATTTTAAAGATTTTATTTTTAAATTAATAACTGCTATCCCTGACTTTTTCTAAAAACTAACATTATGAAGCAACCAGGTTTGATTTCCCGATTTTACAAATGGGTATCTGTTTTTTTTCTTTTGATGGTTTTGTGCTCCAATACCTTATATGCACAATCTAAGATAACAGACTTTGTGTTATTCGGAGGGTTCGGGGGCAATACAAATCAAAGTCCCTATGCCAGTGGTGTAGAGATTGGCCCCAATTCAAGCATACAAGGCGGTTCGGTCGGGAGCTTTGCCCTTATAAAATCAAGAGGTAGCTTAACACAAAGTGCAAACATGTATAGTGGTGGCACTATACAACTCAGCTCCCATAATACAATAACCGGGAACATTAGCGCTGCAAACTCCAAAGGGGCCGCAGGCACAATTCTTTCTGCAGCTTCTGATACAAAAATTACCGGCAATATTGATGTAAATGGAAATATTGTAATCAACAGTGGAACCGTATCTGGAAAAGTTACCCATCCGGCAGGTACAACTTATAACGGGCCCGTAGCCGGTGGTGGGAATATCATCGGATCTCCGGTATTTCCCGCACTGCCTGCTATGCCCGCATTAACAAGCTTCCCTTCTTCAGGTTCAACCAATATAAATTCTACAGTTACAATTATGCCGGGAGCATATGGTGATATAACATTATGGGGAAATAAGACCCTTACTTTATCAGGCACGGGCGTATATATTTTTAAGTCGGTTAAGAATTCCGGCAGTCTTAATAATTTCGTTTTTGATTTTAAAAACGATCCTTCAGGAACCATTAAAATTTATATTTATGATGATGCGGATCTTAATAAAATAAATGTAACTCTGAAAAATGGCGGCAGCGCCTCAAGAATTTACACTGAAGTTCATGGAAACGGCTCCACCTGTTCAGACAGGTCCACAGCATTTAAAATTACCAGTAATTTTTTTGGGATACCTTCAAAATGGCTGGGTACGGTATGGGCTCCTAACGGAGCAATTAATATTGGCCCCGCATTGTGTAAGACGGATATTACCGGGGCACTCTGGAGCGCAACACGTGTAACTATTGACTGCAATATTAATTTGGTTTTTGCTCCATTCCAGGAAAAAAATACTTCCATTTTTCCTTATTATCCACCACCTGAGAATGGTAAAACCGACGAGCTTCTTGGGCCTGAATTGGATGCATTGGCTAACAATCCGGGCATAAAAGATACGGCCCATAATATATTTATTATTGAAAATGGAACCGTGCTGATGGAATTTATATCTCAAAAGGATAAAACATCACAATTATTATCCCTGTTGCAAACACCCGCATACGGCCTTACAGATATTATTGATAACGGACCTAATTCAGTAATCATCAGTGGCAGATTTCCTATTGCAAACCTGGAGAAATTAAATTCACTGAACGACCTGATTAATTATTGCAGGCCTTTGTATCCACCTATAAACAACAGTTTTGGGGGTTTAGTTGTTACCAGGGGAGATATAGCAATTCATTCAGATTTTGTTCGTAACGGATACAACGTTTCCGGCGAAGGGGTTAAAGTTGCCGTGATATCAGATAGCTATAATACCCTACCGGGCAATCCCGCCGGGACCGATGTTGTTAACGGAGATCTTCCCGGAGCAGGTAATCCGGATGGTGATAGCATCCCGGTAGACCTGGTAAAAGATTATCCCACAAGGCGGTCAGATGAAGGAAGAGCTATGTTGCAGATTGTTCATGATATAGCCCCAAAAGCACAACTGGGCTTCAGAACCGGGTTTGTGAGCGCCGGAGATTTTGCACAGGGGATCAGGGATCTGAAACAAAAAAACTATAATGTAATAGTAGATGATGTAACCTATATTACTGAACCCTTCTTCCAGGACGGTATTGTAGCGAAGGCTGTTGATGAAGTTACTGCAGAGGGTGTTTCTTATATTTCAGCGGCCGGTAATTACGGGAACAACTCTTATCAAAGTGCATTCAATGCCGTTCCTGCTCCAAACGGGATAACAGGTACAGCTCATGATTTCGGAGGTGGCGATATTTTTCAAAATCTCACACTTGATCCCGGCATGTATACAATTGTTTTACAATGGCAGGATAGTATTTATTCATTAGGTCAAACCCACACGGGTACTCTTAATGACCTGGATATTTATCTGACGGATGCCGCCGGATCAACGCTTTTTGGCTTTAATAAAAATAATTTTGGGGGAGATCCGATTGAAGTGTTACCATTTACTGTTACCACGAAAACACAGGCCAATCTTTTGATCATTCGCGCACAAGGCAATTCCGCACTTAAATTTAAGTATATTATTTTTCGGGGTGACGCAATTATAAACGAACACAATTCCGGCCAATCAACCATCGTTGGTCAGGCTAATTCGGCAGGCGCTATAACCGTTGGAGCAGTTCGATATAGCAGTACACCTGGTTTTTGTACATCGACACCTGTAATCGAATCGTTTTCCTCTCTGGGAGGAACACTGGTAAACGACATAATAAGAAATAAGCCTGATTTGACGGGGCCGGATGGCGGGAACACCACGGTTAATTTTGGGTCTAAAAATGTCGACACATTGCCCGGTTGCATAGCGATAAAAGATTCATTTCCAAACTTCTTTGGCACTTCTGCTGCTGCACCACACATAGCCGGGGTTGCAGCTTTATTGCTTCAATCTAAAATTAAATTTTCTAACCAGGTGCTTACGCCTGCACAAATGAAAAGCCTGCTGCAGGGTTCTGCGCTGCATACGGGTTCTCCAGGATTTGATTTTTCCAGCGGCGCAGGGTTTGTACAGGCGCAGGCAGCTATGGCAACCTTCGCTGCACCCACACCCGTAATAACTGATCTCATTTATGATACTGCTACTATCAAACCCGGCAAATCCGTATTTCTATTAACCGTTAAAGGCAATTATTTTAATGACTCGACAAAAGTATATTTCAGGGGAAGCGAACTGCCGACAACAGTGTTAAGCACCACACAAGTCACTGCTTCCATTCCCGTTTTTACAGGGAACCCTCCAATACAGGCCTTTACGAAACCAATATCCATTAATGGTAATGATGGTGGGTTCTCAGCGCCCTCGTTTTTCCTTTCACAAATTAAAAAGAAGATCACCATAACTGCAGATGACAAGAACAAAAGATTCGGTGAGAAATTACCGGCTTTCACAGCTACAGTACTCGTAGATAGTGTGCCACTCGCGAATTCCGGGCTAACGTTGCATGATCTTGGCCTCGATACAATACATTTCACCAGCACGGCCAGCGATTTTAGTACTGTTAATCTCTATTCAATAACGCCCTCAAGAGTCTTCGATTCAAAGAACCCTGCGGATCAGCCATTAATCGAACTCTACACCTACGCATTTGAAATTGGGCTGCTAAAGGTTAACCGACTTCCACTTAATATAACGCCCGAAGATAAAACGATAACATACGGAGAGAATGTAAAAGGAATTACGTTTAAATATGAGTATCCTGATGACAGCATTACCCCGGCAAACAGGGCCCGTTTTAAAGATAGCCTGGTAGTTGCTCATAACTCAAACTTTGTGGATACAGCGATTGCATTTGTCAATGGTAAAGCTATTGTTGCAGGCAGATCTTTAACAGCGGCTGATTTCCAAAACATGAGTTTTTTAGCAAGCGGCAAAGCTATTGTTGCAGGTAAGGCAATTGTTGCAGGTACTGTTGTTCGGGATACTTTACAAGTTGTGGAAATTAGTCCGGCTTCTATATTTAACTACCATATTGATTCGGCCAGTGCCGTGCTGATAAATGGAAAGGCCATTGTTGCAGGGAAAGCCATTGTTGCCGGGAAAGCCATTGTTGCAGGAAAGGCCATTGTTGCAGGAACCCAGTTGGTAAACGGGGTGAGTGTTAATGATACCAGCAACAGCAATGTTGTGGTTATAGTAGATGCGGCTGATGTTACTGCACCGGAAGATGAAGCATTGTCAGATCTTAAGTCTATTAATCTCGTCACCGGCCTTACTGCCGGTAAATCTTTCATTGTTCCCGGAGCATTCTTATCAGACTTATCGGACAACTTTGCAATAACATATGGCCTGGGAAATCTCACCATTCTGCCGGCAAGCCTTACCGTAAAAGCTGATGACAAAGTGATTCCATGGGGATCACCATTGCCGAAATTTACTTCAACGATTACGGGTTTTGTAAATAATGATGATACGACTGTCATTTCGGGCCCAAAATATACTTTAAGCCCGGGTTGTACAGGCTTCCCCGGAGTTTATAGTATTACTCCGTCTGATTTGATCCTCAGCAGCACCGGTAACTATTCAATAAGTTATGTACCGGGCTCGTTGTATATAAATCCAAGGTGTTTTTGGACCAGGAAGATTGAGCCAAAATTAGATTGTGTTGAAGCATTAGTTGCCCCTGTTTCAGGGTTCAATTATGTTGCTCATTTTTCATATAGCAACTGTAATTTCACGCCGGTATATGTTCCCTTGGGCCCGGATAATTATATAACAGCGTCAGGCTCATACAGTGGAATCCCACCCCAGGTATTCCTGCCAAATGGTGGAAAATTTGATGTTTACTTTGATGGAAAACAATTAACCTGGACGGTGAAGTCTTATGAAGGATGTCACAAGGAAATAGCTTCAGCTTATGCGAGTTCAACATCCAGGAGTTGTAATGGCAATAATTTTGTTTCCGGAGCTGCTGACAATAATGATATTGCCATGTCTTCAACAGGCAAAGATGTACTGTCAGGAAAAGTTCTTTTCGATAAAATTACAGCGTATCCAAACCCGGTAATCAATAAAGTACTTATCAGCATTAACAGTGGTTCAACGTTGGGAAATGATGTTATCGTTTTGGATATACTCGGCAGGATCTATAATCCAAAAGCAATTCAGAAGATTTCATCGAATAGCATGGAATTGGATCTTGGCAATTTGAGCAGCGGTGTATACCTGGTTAAAATGAAAATTGATAATACTTTTAAAATAGTAAGGATTGTGAAACTGTAAATTCCAATTATATAAAAAGTAAAATAAAAAATGAGAGGTTTATGTCTCTCATTTTTTATTATAAGTACTCTGGCAGGGACAGGTCGCGACCTGTCCCTACATTGTGACCTATCTGTTCACAATCAAATATATTACTCCGGTAAGTTTTATGTGAAATTTTTGGCAGATGTTTTACAATACCATTAAAAAATCCACTTACTATTGTAAAGTTCGATTCTAATTTTATTTCACTACACGGGATCTGTAGAATCATAGATTCACATAGAAAATGCATATTTACTTAGCAGGTAATTGTGCTGCCGGTAGGGACAGGTCGCGACCTGTCCCTACATTGTAAAAATTAGATGTTTTTAGTTACCCATGCCGGGATACAGGTATATTGGCAGTTTAAAAAATTACTGAATCTTTGAATTAATAAAAAAGCTGTCTGTTTAAAAGTATTTAAATTTACTTTCGTTTATAACATGCAAAGACTAATAGTATCCATATGTTTTATTTCTGTCTGCATGCTATGCGTTGCCCAGGATAATGGGTCAGATAGTTTGAAGCGGGTTTTATCAACTGCTAAAGATGATACCAATAAAGTAAATAAGCTTCTCCAGTTAAGTAGAGATTATGTGAGCTCTGCCCCTGAGGATGCTATCGCTTATGGCATCAAGGCCAGGGACCTGGCGCAAAAGCTTAAATTTAGTTCCGGCAAAGCGTATGCTTTAAAAAATATTGGTATGGTTTATTATAACCAAACCAAATACCCGGAAACAATTGAATACTGGAGCCAGTCTTATTTACTTTTTGATTCTATCGGCGATAAGATCAATGAGGCGCTTTTGTTAAACAATTTAGGATCGGTGTATATGAACCGCGGCGATGACGCCAAAGCCCTGGAATATTATTTCAAATCTTTACAGCTTGCAGAAGAAAGCGGCGATAAGCACAAGAAAGCTATAGCTATGGTAAATATCGGGACGGTCTATTCAAATAATAAATTTACCTACGATAAGGCATTAGAATATTACCTGAAAGCCTTACCACTCAGCGAAGAACTGGGTGACAAAAATGTGATGGGGGGGCTGCTTGTAAATATCGGAGATACTTATTTAAACCGGGACAAAGACGATTCTGCATTATATTATTTTAAAAGATCTCTTGTTGCCTATGAGAATACTGAAAACATTCCCTATTCACTAAATGCTATTGGTAGAACGTATACCAAAGAAGGAAATTATAAATTAGCAAAGCAATACCATGAGCAGGCTCTTTCATTTGCAAAAAAATCAAACCTGCAATTAGATATTGTCCAGTCATACCTTGGCCTCGGAGCCGCCCATTACCAGGAAGGAGATTATGCAGAAGCTGTAAAGGCATATGAAAATGCACGTTCCATCACAAGCGCTATAAAATTAAAAAAAGAATTAAGAGATGCCTACCATGGCCTGGCTCTTACTTATGCCGGCCTGGAGGATTTTAAGAACGCGTTCCACTACCAAACCTTGTATACTGATATTAAAGACACGTTGTTTAATGCGGATATCGCCGCAAAAGCCGATAGTCTTCAGGTAAATTTTGAGATCCAGAAAAAGCAGTCACAGATCGATATTCTTACAAAAGACCAGGACCTGCAAAAACTGGAAGTAAGAAGGCAGAAATTCGCAAGAAATACTTTTGCTGCAGGGCTGGCATTTGTGTTTGTAATAACATTCATACTATTTAAACTATATCGCAAAGTTGGACGGCGCACTTTACAGTTAAGAAGATCGCTGGAAGAATTAAAATCCACCCAGGCGCAGCTTATACAATCCGAAAAAATAGCCTCTTTGGGCGCACTTACCGCCGGTATCGGCCACGAGATACAAAATCCATTAAACTTTGTAAATAACTTTTCTGAAGTGAATATTGAATTATTGCGGGAATTGGAAGAAGGGCCTTTAAAGAAATTGTCTGATAGTGATAAAATGGCGGCTATTGAAATTGTAACAGATCTTGAACAAAACATGGAAAAAATAAACCACCATGGCAAACGCGCTGCTACTATTGTGAAAGGCATGTTACAGCATTCACATAGCGCCGCAGGAGTAAAAGAGCTTACAAATATCAATACCCTTGCGGATGAATATTTAAGGCTAAGTTATCATGCCCTTCGTGCAAAAGATGGTTCTATCAATATTACCACCCAAACGGGGTTTGATGAAAACATTGGGGATATAAATGTTATACCGCAGGAAATCGGAAGGGTATTGCTGAATTTATTTACCAATGCATTTTACTCCGTTAATGAAAAGAAGAAACTACAACCCGAGGGTTACCATCCAACGGTTTCAGTAAGCACAAAAAAATTAACCGACAAAATTCAGGTAATTGTAAAAGATAATGGTATGGGTATTCCAAAAAAAGTAATGGAGAGAATATTTCAGCCTTTCTTTACTACCAAACCGCCGGGAGAGGGAACGGGGTTAGGCTTGTCAATGAGTTATGATATCGTAAAAGCACATGGCGGAGAATTAAAAGCAGTAACAAAAGAAGGTGAGTATGCGGAGTTTATTATGATCCTTCCGTTAGCTTCATAAT
>JBDTZL010000122.1:0-10979 GCA_040005125.1 Ginsengibacter sp. | reverse complement strand
TTAAAAATCTGCTGTCTTTAACGTTGGTTATATTCTTACGGCGATGCGTTTTTTCCAGCCTGATAAAGTAATAGGGTTTATTATTGGAGTTGTTCATCCTCCCTACTAAGGTTATTCACCGCAACCTTATAACCTTAGTAGAAAACGTGGACACCATTTCACAAACTTTACCACATTCTTTTAGCACAATAATTTACCTCTATAAGATACGGATTATGTTCCTTTGGGCTACTCCTTTAAGACACCGCCAATGGTGGTAGTTGAGAATTATTCCGGTAATACCGTTGCATATAAATGATATCAAATGCATCGCCCTGATGCCATTCATCATTCACTAAAACCAATCCTTAATACTGTTACGAATTTTGCGGGGGAATTTATGATAATTTGCATAATAGAAAATAATAATTGGTTATACCCCTTTATTAAGAAAATGAATAAATATGCAATCATATTATTTTTATTTGCCTTCTCATTTACAGGCAAAGAAAGTAATGGAATGCATGTATTAAAAAAGCTACCTCCGAAATTATATTTTGATCCTATTGTAACCAGTGACTCAGTAAACTGTATAATCCCTTTCAGCAGGGCCGGAAATTTAATTTTAATTAAAGGCAAAGCAGATACTACAGAAGGAAACTTTATTCTTGATACAGGCGCCCCGGGCCTTGTTCTGAATCTTACATATTTTAGAAATTATACTACTAATAATAAAGAAGGTGAAACAGGCGGTATCACTGGAACTGCCGCAATTTTACAAACCACTGTTGATAAATTTTTTCTGGGCCCTGTTACCTGGCATAAAGCTGAATCGGACCTCGTTAACCTCGGACATATAGAGAATAGTAAAGGCATAAAAATTCTGGGGCTTTTGGGTATGCAGCTTTTTAAGCAATTTGAAATGATCATTGACTACGAAAAGAGTGTGATTTATCTTCATCTTATTTCAAGAAAAGAAAAGGGTGCCTATAAAAATGAAATGCTAAAAGATACCAGTGCATACACTATGGTTCCTGTAGAGATATTGGAAAATAAGATATTGATGTACGCCTGGATGGCTGGTAAAAAATTAAGATTTATTATAGATACAGGCGCGGAGTCAAATGTATTGGATAGCCGGTTGCCCAATAAGATATTCGGCAGTGTTGTTATTAGCCGCCGGGTGATATTGAGTGGAAGCGGAAATAAAAAAGTGGAGGCGTTATATGGCGATATGAAAGATATGAAAATCGGGAATCAAAATTACAGCACGTTACCTGTACTGATCACTAACCTGGAAAAAATGTGTTATAGCTATGACACCTGCCTGGACGGAATGCTGGGTTTTGATTTTCTCTCCCTGCATAAAATAGCGTTTAATTTTGTAACCAATAAAATGTATATATGGAAATAATGCGTACCAAACATGGAATAGGAAAGCTGGTACGTCTTTGCCTGGGTACAGTATTCCTTGTTGTGATTGTACAGGTAAAAATCACGGCACAGCCGGCTGAAAAAGCTTACACTATCAGGAACGGAAAGATGTATATTGAATTAAGCAAACAAATAAACGCCGCTTTACTTGACAGCTTTATAGCACAGTATAATTTATATGATCTTCCTCTTAAGCAGGCGATCAGAAGGAATAGTATGGACTCCCTGAAAAAGCTTGGATGGAAGCTCGAGATCAATAACTCAGAATTGTTTGTGATAAGCAAACCATTATTTGGTGTGAGCAATATTAATAACCCTGCAGACAAAATCATGTTTACAGAAAAACATCCGACCATTGAGGAATTATTTCCCACAGAAAAAGAAGGTATATTGTACGGATACAACCGCTTTCGGAATAAATTATCTTTTGCTGTAAATGGATCAACTGTTACATTCTTTTTGAGAAAAAATTTGGAAGCACGGCATGTGATGCTTGCCGGTAGTTTTAACAGCTGGTCTCCGGATGCTTTGGCAATGACAAAAACAGATAGTGGCTGGTTAGCATTTGTAAAACTTAAACCTGGAAAGTATTGGTACAAATTTGTTATAGATGGAAACTGGAATATTGATTACGATAATATACTGCATGAAAATGATGGCCTGGGAAATGAAAATTCAGTATTTTATAAAACCAACTTTCTTTTTAGCCTGGACGGTTTCACTAACGCAAAAAGAATCTTCCTCGCCGGCAGCTTTAACAACTGGAGACCCGGTGAATTGCAAATGGTTAGAACACCCGTGCGATGGGAGTTACCGCTTTATCTTGCAGAGGGTACGCATACTTATAAATTCATAGCGGACAGGGAATGGATAACTGATCCCAAAAACGAAAACAGGTTGCCGGATGGAGAAGGTGGCTTCAATTCAGTTATCAGGATCGGTAAGCCTTATTTATTCAAACTGGATGGTTATATAAATGCAAAGCCGGTTGTGTTAATGGGATCTTTTAATAAATGGCGTAAGGATGAATTATTCATGAATAAGATTGCTACCGGTTGGGAACTGTCCTATACATTAGGCGCCGGTAACTATGAATACAAATTTATTATCGATGGCAAAGAAATAACTGATCCGTTAAACCCGCTTATAACAAATCCCGTACATAACAGGGGCAATTCATTTCTTATTCTTCAGCCCAATTTTATATTCCGGTTAAAAGGATTCGGCAATGCAAAAACAATCTTTCTTGCAGGTGATTTTGACAACTGGGGTAAATATACATTACCTATGGAACATGAAGGTGATGAATGGACATTCAGCATTCATTTGTCGGCCGGTAAACATTTGTACAAATTTATTGTAGATGGGAAATGGATAATAGATCCTTCCAATAAACTATGGGAACAAAATGAATATGGAACCGGTAATTCGGTTATCTGGATTAGTAATTAAACGCCAGTACCTTCCTAAGAAAAACGGGAAGATAATCAATTGGTTATTTGTTAAGTTCTTTTAAATTTTGTTGCTAAGAATTATCAAATGGATGATTTAACCAGTGTCCTGTCAGCAATCTTTTGGCGCTACAGTTTTCCCACGACCAGCCTGTCGGCCGACAGGGACGCAAAGAATACCAAGCTGCTTTTTCTTAGTGCCCTGTGTGCCTCCTTTGTGGGATATTAGCCAGTTTATGTGTGACACGACACTAGTGTTTATTCAGTAATGTGATTCTTAAAATTTGAAATATTTTATAAGTCGTGTGATCAATTTAAATTGCTCTTTCAATGATACTACTGCGGTATATGCAATAAGGGCAATATACAACTGTATCTGAAGAGTGTTTCCGGTATAATGTCTTACATGTCTTTAACGTTAATAGAAAACAATGGCGTGATGATTCAAACCTTATTACCTTATTCTAAAATAAAAAGAAAAATAGGATAGATTGGTTTAATAAGGTAATAAGGTAACGGTGATTTATTTTTCGCTTTTCCACTACGGTTGAAAGACCAGCATATCGGCGGTGAGGTATAAGAAATAAGGTTTTGAATAATTATAGTTGTAAAATCATTTCAGCGATTTGAATGACGATTTTCTATAAAATCGTTTGAACCTTAAAATCAGCTAAAACTCTTATTTAACAATAATTTCAAAGAACTTAAAAATATTTTCCCAGGAGGGTAGTAATCAAACACTTTATTTAAATTACTGTGCATATTTGCTTATTGTATGACCTATTTAAATTTTAAGGCTAAAGTAATTATGTTGGAATGCAATCCGTCTGCACGATTGTAATGGCCGTATCTTAATTCCAGGTTGCTCAATTGTTTTATTCCAAAAACTCCGCCGGGTGGCGAAAGCCTTACTCCTATCCCTTCAAAATTGCTGTTGAATTTTGAAAGATCGTCATCTGTTGTATAAAATTCTTCTGATGGAGTATGGGTTCGAATAGGGGCATAATATCTTACACCATTTTGAGAATAGAACCGGTAGAATGGGCTTATTGAAATGAAGGAGGTGAGCTTTACCGGAACTTCAATATTAAAAGTATTGGCAGTTAAGCCCCAGTCATCATGATAAAAACGGTAATAGGAACGGATAATAAATTTATCTCCCAGGAAATAATTTAATCGCAGTCCAACCGGAATTTTAAATCTTGATGATGGAAGTTTTTCATTTGTTTCTGTGCCATTGGAAAAATATATCCTGTGAAATGGTGTGCCCAGGTATCCATTTTGATAAACAAGATCTAATAATAACGAAAACTGTAATCTTGTATTAATTACCTGGGAAAAAGTAATAGAACTGCTGAGGGAATTCCTGGCTGAACGTGGATAATCGCTGAGACCTTTGAAAGGGCCTGTTCGTAATTCTACCGGCAGGATTAATATTACTTTATCAAAATAGGACTGTAGTTTAATTCCAATTTCCGTGTTTTTATCTTTTGAAGTTTTTGTAAAGCCAATTGCTGCACCTTTTGATTTATAATCTGATTCATTGGACCAGGAAGCGTAAAAGGCTACCGCATTTCCCTTTTGTTCATTAGTGATTGACCAGGATGCAGACGGATAAATCCTCAAATCCTGTGATGATGCCGAAGAAATGGTATTCGGATCAATTTTATCTGATGATGCTGAAGTATAATGATCTAATCCCAGTTCAAAACTTAATTCATGCCTGCGATTCTTATGATCGTATTTATTAAGTTTTAATTCAAACGTAGTAGCTATATCCGAAAGTTTTTCTGTGCCTACCCCGCCGGTAACGGGGGAGTGATCTCCATCCTGGTGATAATAGCCTGTAACAAAATTGATCTCGCTGATCTTTAGTTTTTTATTTTTATAAGCCGAAGAATCAGTTGTGGTTTGAGAGAAGGCGCTTAACACCCCAATATACATTCCAATAGCTGCCAAAGATAATTTTCTCATGATGTTTAAGTAGGTTGATCAGTTACATCCGCATCCACCGCCTGTTTTGCCCCCATTGGCGCCCGAAGCGCCTTCGCGGTAAACATGGGAATTCATTTCAAATTTTTCAGCTTTTTTTGGAGCCAGCTCCATCTCAGCATCA
Source organism: Ginsengibacter sp. (assembly GCA_040005125.1). Lineage (GTDB taxonomy): Bacteria > Bacteroidota > Bacteroidia > Chitinophagales > Chitinophagaceae > Ginsengibacter. The sequence continues at coordinate 5,999 of JBDTZL010000122.1, read as the reverse complement.
TTCAGATATATTTTTTGATATGCTTTTGGTGCTGTGCAGGAATGCAGCATAAATGTGCTGCTGACAAGAAAGGAAACTTTAAAAATGCTAATGTATTTTTTCATGAACGGGAGATTAAGAAATTTTGATATTGGAAGAAGTGTGGAGTTTATTATTATCGTCAATCACTATGCTACTAATACCTGGTAATTGATTTATCAAATGAATTCCGGCATTAATGCCCATCACCATAACGGGTGTAGCCAATGCATCCGCAAGTTCTGCGTTGGGCGCAATAATGGTTACGCTTTTGATTCCTGAAACCGGAAAGCCGGTTTTTGGATCAATTGTGTGAGAATATTTTTTCCCGTTAATAACAACATATTTTTCATAATTACCGGAAGTGGCAACTGCCATGTTGGTAATATTCAAAGAAGAGAAGGGATGATGTATTGCATCGGGATCTGCAATGCCAATTGTCCATGGGGTACCATTTTCCCCGAAGCCCCATGCAGTAAGATCTCCGGCTGCATTCACAATCCCACTTTGTATACCCATTTGTTGTAAAAGTTTTTTGCCTTTTTCTGCGGCATATCCTTTACCGATTCCACCAAATCCAATTCGCATTCCTTTTTCTTTTAAAAAAACGGTGCATTCTTTTTTATCAACAACCACATTTTTATAATTGATAAGCCTCACCGATCTTTTGGCTGTGGCAGCATCCGGCAAAGACTTCATATCCTTATCAAAATTCCAGAGCCTTTTATCAATAGAACCGTAAGTAATATCAAATGAACCTTGTGTTATGTCAGAAATTTTAAGGCTGCGCTCTATTAATTCGAGCACTTCTCTTTCCACCTTTACAGGGCTGATGCCTGCGAGTGCATTTATGCGATTCGTATCACTATCATCTTTAAAAGTGGTTAATAATTTTTCTACTCTCCGGATCTCTTCCACTGCAGCATCAATGCAGTTGTTAGCATAACCCGCATCGTTATCCCTTACAGAGATCTCAAACCGGTTCCCCATAAGGCGCAATACCTTTTTATGTAACCCCGAAGTTTGTATCGGCTCAGCGATTTGCATCAGCAGTTTGCTTTATCTCTTCAACAAATTGTTTGTCCGAAAGACCGGGTAATCCATCCCATTGCTTCAGTATCCTTCCTTCTGCTGTCATTAAAATTGTATACGGAAATTTTCCCTCCGGATTGTATTTTTCAGCAAGATCCTCATTCATCTTTTTTTGATCCGGTGATAATTTATGTTTATTCTGTCGCGGAAAATCCGCATTTACCAAAACAAGATTTTCGGAAGCATAGGTAGCAAAGTTTTCGCTGTCAAAAATGTTTTTTTTCAACTGGATACAGGGCAGGCACCAATCGGAGCCGGAGAAATTCACGAGAATCAATTTATGAGTTTTTGCGGCTTCAATCTTTGCTTCAATAAAATTTGTTTTCCACGTTCCCGGGGTGACCAGCAGCATCGTAAAAAGAAGGGCACTCAGCATTTTCATAAGTTGAATATTTTAGTGGTATAATTCCAACACAATCTAATTCAAACTTCTTCCCTGTGTTTTTATTAAAATGTATTTTAATAAACTTTAACTACAAATAACCCATCAATAAACTTTATAATACAAGATGCGTATGGTATGAACCAGGTTGGGTGAGAAAAAAATGTTAATTTATCAATTCAAAAGATTTTTAAGTTTATCTATATTCTTTATAAAGATTTTTGTTCCGTTAATTTCTATTAATTTTTCGGCTTTAAAATCGCTCAATGTTCTTATCAGCGATTCGGTTGCTGTGCCAACGTAACGTGCGATATCTTCCCGTGATATGGTGATAGATTCGCTGATATTTTCCTCGCTGAATTTATTTTGAATTTCAATTAATGCTTTAGCTATCCTTTTGCGTAACGACCCATAGGCAAGATTCAGCAACCTGTCTTCTTTTTCTTTTACATTATTACTCATTATGCGTATGAATGCAGACGCTATGTTCATATCATTGTGTATCATTTTTAAAAAATCTTCCCTGGGAATTTGCAACACTTCAGCATCTTCGAGCACTATTGCAGAATCTTCGTAATTTATTTCCCGGATCAGTGCATTATATCCTATAAAATCGCCGGAATTATATAAATCACTTATATATTCTTTCCCATCTTCATTTGTTTTATAAACTTTTATTTTCCCATTAATGAGATAAAATAAAAACCGCGGCCTTTTACCTTCTGTGTAAAGATTTTGTTTTTTGGTATAGGATTCGGTTTCATAATTATCTGAAAGGTTTTGTGCACCGGATTTTTTTATATCACTTAAAAAATTAGTTATCCCGAGCGATGAGGCAGGATATTGATTTTGTAATATGGCAGATTTTTTCAATCTCATTTCAACAGCATTCAGCAGTTCAATATCATCAAAAGGTTTCGTTATATAATCATCTGCTCCCATTTCCATACCCTTCCTCATATCAGATCTTTCTGTTTTTGCACTAAGGAATATGAAAGGAATATTTTCAGTTGATATATTCTTTTTTAAAAGATGCAGTACACCGTATCCATCAAGTTCCGGCATCATTATATCGCATACAATCAGTGAAGGAATTTCCTTTAGAGCGGTCTCTACGCCTTTTTTCCCGTTCTCTGCTGTAAAGGTTTTATAACCTGCGAGTTCGAGAATTTCTGCGGTGTTTTCTCTTATCTCATTGTTGTCTTCAATTACCAGTATTGATTTCATATTTGAACTTTAGACGCCGGAATAATTACAATAAAAGTTGTTCCCGATTCCAGGCCGGTTTGTAAATTAATAGTTCCATTCAATAAACCGAGGTACCGCTTAACAATATGCAGTCCAAGGCCTGTACCCTGTATATTGACAGCATTTTTTCCACGAAAGAAACTTGAATATAAATATTGCTGGTCGTCTTCAGAAATACCAATGCCCTCATCCTTTATTGAAATGGTTACAGTATTATCTGCAACCTTACCATCAATCCATATGGTTTTTTCTTCATCAGAAAATTTAATGGCATTACTGATAAGAATTATTAAAATATTTCTGAGGAGGTTTTTATCTGAATGGATATCACAATTCCCTTCACATATATATTCAATTTTCTGACCGGGTTTTGTTTGCGGCTTCATTTCTTCTAAAACATCCCTTAGTAAATCAGTTAAATTCAGCGGGCTGAATGAAGTTGTTACCTTTCCTTCATCTAATTTACCCAACGATAAAAAGTCTTCCAATATATCGTTTAAATGTTTCACAGAATCTTTGATACGGTTAATATGCCGCTCTCTTTTATCCTGGTCCTCCGTTGTTATATACTTCGATAGCAAAGAAGCTGATGAAAGTACGGTGCTTAGCGGTGTCCGGAATTCATGTGAAGCCATGGAAACAAAGCGGCTTTTTATTTCATTCAGCTCTCTCTCTTTATCAAGCGCTTCACTGAGTTCGTGCTGGGATTGTTCCAGCTTCTGCAAAGCCTCCTGTAGTATTAATGTTCTTTCTTCTACCTTCCTTTCAAGTTCGGAATTAAGATCCCTTATTTCATTGCTCACCTGTTCTAATTGTTTCTGTTGAAGACGCATACTTTCTTCTATCTGCTTGCGGGGTGTGATGTTAACTATGAAGGCAATAACATAGCGATGGCCGGCTTCATAGTAGTAACTGAGGCTTACTTCGACAGGGAAATTTTCTCCTGATTTCTTTTGTGCATACAAGTCTCTTCCCGAGCCCATAGACCGGTGTTGTGGATTTTCGTAAAATGTATTACGAAGTTTTACATGCTTGCTTCTTATGCTTTGCGGCAAAAGGATTTCCATTGGTTTATTGATCATCTCATTTTCTTCGTAAGCGAACATTTTCTCTGAAGCAGGATTGGCTAAGACAATTTTACCACTCTCGTCTGTAAGAATAATGCCTTCTGTAGTATTTTCAAACAGGGCAGTCATGTGAGACTTTTCAAAATTCAATTGGCTGTTCAGGCGCTTCATGTAAAGTACAATTACCGCCGAAACTAAAACCAGGAAAATAATAAACAGGTGTTGTATAAAATTTATTCCGCTAAGCCAGTACAGTAAGAGTGTAATAATTATACCCAATATGGTGGCAATTATAGTTGACTTTGTATCCTTAATAAAAAATGATAAAAAAATAACTACCAGGAGCCCGGCTAACGTAATAGGATACCCAGGCATTGCAAAAGAAAATGCCAGTGTGAGGATAAAGGCTATAATCGCATAAATGGAAGCTGGTTTGCTGGTTAGACGCTGCATTGTATAGGGGAGGAGCGGTTTTGGGGCTAGGTCAAATGTAGGTGTTTTACAAGTAATTTGCAGCAATTGTTTTTTAATCAACCAGCCTCTTTACCAGGCTTGTAGTGATTCCGTGAAGCATGAATATCTGGCGGCCTGGTTTATCAATCGACTTTTTCAAAGTCCGGCATTGGGCATGAGTGAGGTTTTCATTCCACGGGATTGAGCAACAGGTTGAAGTCAACAATAAACTTGTCTTTAACTTTTATGAGTCCGCCGAGTTTTTTTGGTGGTATTAATTTAAAATCAGCAAAGCTAAAACTCCGGTTGCCATTTAATTGAATGGATGACGATCCGGTTTTGATAAAAGAGTAATCTAGTTCAAATTTTTGGATACTGCCTGCAAGCTCTACTTCTACCCATCCTCTTAGAAAATCTTTACTATCGTGAATTACGGGCGCACGTTCGAGGGATAGAAAACGGATTATAAGCTGAGGATATTCGTCAGCCTTCAGGGTTTTGCGCAGATCGCCGGTAAGCATTCTGTTGTGACAATCAAATTTTAAAATATCTACCTGTAAATCGCCATTTAAAATGACCAGTTTACTGACGGCATTTTCTTCTGAACAATAAATAGTATCCGGTTGGTAATAACCTGTTATATCACATCCAAAATTATTCACGTTTGTTGATCCCGCTATGCGAATGGTGCTGCTTTTTTGAACTGCCCACTTAATTAATTTTGATTTATGATAACTGTCTTTCGGAGGATAGAATCCAGGCACAAAAGCAAGCGTTGTTATAAGAAGCAGCCACATAAAATTTGAATTGAAATAAAACATAACCGGTAATTTAATTGTGAAAAGATGACCGTTTTAATACCGGTTACATTATCATTAATCAAAGCTATCGCAGTTTTTTCCTGCTTTTTATGATACCGGTTGAATTACTGAGTGACTCTTGTCATATTTAGCTGTGAGTTTAAAAAGCCGGTTTCGGATATAAATCACATTCGATAAGCGACAAAAAAAAGGGCCGTTTTTTTAGAACGGCCCTTTCGGAAGAGTGATTATTATAACTAATACAGGTTATTAAAATCCAACAACTGCTTCAATTACATATCCCTTGAATTTACCGCCACTGCGATAATCAGCAGTAGGGAAATCCTTATAATTCTGAATGACATATTCACCTTTCAGCATTACATTTTTAGTAACGAACCAGCCTGCTGCTAATGCGGTGCGGTTAATCTTTACATCATCAGTCATTCCTGCCAATTGTACTTTTACAGTATTGTAACGACCCCCAATAAACAGGTTTTCTTCTTTACCAAACCTGTAAACCACATCACCTGCTAATTGATTCATTTTCCGGTCTGCGGTTTCTTTATTTGATCTGCCATTGACATTTTCATATGTGCCAAACAGTTCTAAACCCTTTACTTTTAAAAATCCGTTTAACATAAGCGCATTGATTTTAGCGGAGAAACCAGGATTAACCCGGCCTGAGAAAGCAACGGCTGTAGAAGCCGGAAGCACTGCACCATAGGGGGCTTTTTCCATCACATCCTGGTAGTTTGAACCCGTGCGGTCGCCTCCAAACAAAGTAAGGCCGTTGGTTGCATTGCTTCCATTGTGGTAAAAGCTTCCTGAAACGCGAACCCTGATAGCGTCGGCTATTGTTTTGTCTATCCCGCCTTTCAAATATATTGAAGGGTTTCTTTTTTGGTTCTCATCTACGGGAGTTTTATAAGTAGAGTC
>JBDTZL010000287.1:0-10990 GCA_040005125.1 Ginsengibacter sp. | reverse complement strand
CTTTTTCCAACATACCTGTAGGCCTTGTAAAAGCACGAAGGCCACTCGGGCACTCGGGACACCGCAGATTACAGGAAGTAGTTGGTTCAAATGAAATTGAAATCGGCAACCCCCACTGCACAGGTCTTCCAAAAAGGCGGCTCACATAAAAGCTTGAGAGTACTTTACCTGCATTCCATACCCTTCGCAGGGTGAGCTTTCGCAAAAAATTAATGCTGTCATTATAATTTATTCCCGGCATGAGAAATACAAATGTACAGCAACTAAAGCATGCAAATAATATTAAAGTGCTATATCAGAAAAGGAATCTTTTGAAATTGTTGAATCTTCGGAAGAAGCTATTTGTATTAAGGGTGGTTCATTAAAATTGAGATCTTTGTTAAGAAATTTTTCATAGTTGGTGAAAATAACATTCAACGCAATGAAGTTCATAACAAACTTCCTTGTTTCGGAAGGAAGATACCTTTTTATATCCCAGTAAGTTGGATCCTCTTTACCGCATTTCTTAATTGAAGAGCGAACACGTCCCGGGCCACAGTTGTAAGCGGCTACGCAAAGTAAAAGATCCTCATTAAAATAATCAAGCTGGTCACGGAAGAACTTCGCGGCAGCAACGGTAGATTTTGTAAAATTTCTGCGCTCATCATACTTGCCTCCTGTATGCAGACCATATTCTTTTGCAAGGGTGCTCATAAATTGCCAGTGGCCAACTGCACCTACAGGAGAAACCGCGTTGGCATTAAATTCCGATTCAAGTACGGGAATCATCTGAAACTCCTGTGGAACATTATATTTTTCTAATACTTCAAGAGCTTTCGGGAAAAAATTTTTCCCTTTTGAGAAAATATGAATGATATATTCACGTTCCTTTTTACTAAAAGCCTTAATATATTCTTTTGTTTGTTTTCTATAATCCTGTAAACTGGCCGGATAAACTACTGAAAGTGGATTTATTTCTCCTGGCGCTTTAGTGACCGTGTAGTGCCCAAAGGGCAGCAGCCCGGGAAAGCCAATGAGAGAGTTTGCTGATGTGCTGAAGCCGATTACAAATAAAATAATAAGTAATGTTAAAAAGCTTTTCGATCTAATTATTTTCATCACTAAAGAATTGTTTTAAGTTGATCACACATATTAAATATTATTTAGAAGTGTGACTGCCGTTAGACAGATTTTATTGGTGATAATTTCTTAGCCCTATAGATTAATAGGATAAATTAAAGAAAATGTTTTAAATGGATTATTGGTGACAATTACCGGGATCGCCTGGTTCGTCTCATTCTTAAAAAGGATTTTTTTCTAAAACAGGATTTGATATTTTTAACCCTGCAAAATGAATGAATTTATTAACACTCTTATAAGTGCAAAAGTAATGCCCAAAATCTAAGGATGCAAGTTTTCGGGTTAAAACACCGTTAAAGAAACACTATGAAAAGAATCCTTTTTTTTGTAATTTCATTCATATCAACGTCTTATGCACAACAATCCGGAGATTATTTAAAATCTATTGATAATATTGCTTCAGCAGAAAGTAACGCTTATGCAAGAGTTTCGGCTTCAAAGAATGCTACCTCCGCCTCTCAGAATTTTGATATAAAATATTACAGGTGCGAATGGCAGGTAGATCCCGCAGTTCGTTATATAACAGGGAAAGTCACTTCTTATTTTATAATTACTTCTCCGGCCGACAACATTTCGTTTGATTTAATGGATGCTCTTATCGTAGACAGCGTTAAGCAAAATAACAATATCATTTCTTTCGAACATTTGAATAACAGCCTGAAAATAAATTTTGCATCATCCGAACCTGCGGGCATATTGGACTCGGTGAGCATCTGGTACCAGGGAGTACCGCCAAATACCGGTTTTGGATCATTTGTAACAAGTATTCATGCAGGGGTGCCGGGAATGTGGACTTTGAGTGAACCGTATGGCAGTCGCGACTGGTGGCCCTGCAAAAACGGCCTGGACGATAAAACCGACTCAATTGATGTGATTATTACTACCCCATCTCAATACACCGCTGCATCTAACGGCTTACGAAAGAATATAGATATTGATGGTGCAAATAAAATTACTCATTGGAAACACCGCTATCCTATTGCGACTTACCTCATTTGCATGGCAGTAACCAATTATTCAGAATTTGAAAATACGGTGCAGGTAGGAAGTGTTAACCTCCCTATGCAAACTTTTTGCTACCCTGAAAGCCTTGCCCCGTTCCAGGCAAATACACCTCTTGTTTTGGCAGCACTTCAATATTATAGCAGTGTTTTTGGTAGCTACCCGTTTATAAAAGAAAAGTATGGGCAGGTACAATTTGGATGGGGAGGTGGGCAGGAGCACCAGACTTCAACATTTATCATCTCTCCTGATGAAGGCCTCATGGCGCATGAGCTGGGGCATCAATGGTTTGGCGATAAAATCACCTGTGGCAGCTGGCAGGATATATGGCTGAATGAAGGATTTGCCACACACCTGGCCAGCATGGACTTTGAAAAAAAATATCCTCTAACGGTCATCGCTACACGAAAAAGTGAAATTGCTAATATTACTGCGCTGCCCGGCGGTTCTGTAAGCGTAGACGATACTACCAACGTTAGTCGCATATTTGACTCCAGGCTTACCTACCGTAAGGGTTCTCACCTGCTATATATGCTTCGATGGAAGCTTGGTGACAGCATTTTTTTTAAAGGTATCCGCAGATATTTTAATGACAGCACCCTGAGTTTTGGTTTTGCAAAAACCGGCGATTTAGAAAGAAACCTTGAAGCAGTGAGTGGCATTGACCTTAAAGAATTTTTCGATGACTGGTTTTACGGGCAGGGATATCCCTCCTATAAAGTTCAATGGACACAAATAGGAAATGACTATGTAAAAATAAATATCAGTCAAACAACCTCTCATTCCTCTGTTGGATTTTTTGCGCTGCCTGTTGCCTTACAATTTAAAAATGCCACGCAACAAAAAACGGTGATCGTTGATAATAAATTTAATGGCCAAATATTTTTCAACGATATTGGATTTATTGCTGATACAATAATTATAGACCCGGACTACTGGCTTATTACCAAAAACAATACATCGCAAAAAGTAAAGGATAGTATAAACGGCGAAAATATTGTTCAGATATTTCCTAATCCGTTTACAAATAGTTTTAATGTGTACCTGAGAAATTTTACGCAGCAGAATGGGGCATTAAAGATCTTTAATACGCAGGGCCAGTTGTTATTTCGAAAAAATATAATGGCTAGTGGTTCTTTTTTTACCGAAGTGAATACACAATCTTTCCCTCCCGGAATGTATGTCCTGAAAATAGAAGCAGGTAATGAAGTTAAGTTTACAAAAAAGATTTTGAAACAATAATTTTCAGAAGCATATTATTGTATCTGAATTAGTAAAACCTGTGGCAAGAAAAAAGAAACGCTCCTCTTCAAAATATCTTCTCAAAATATTTTTTTGGCTTATTATTACATGTATAGCAGCCTACTATGCAGTTAGTTTTTTCATCATCCCCGCTGATGTATTTTATCCCGGCTTTCAAATCGCCATACCTCACGGCTATAAGATCCATGGTATTGACGTGAGCCGTTACCAAAGAACCATAAACTGGAAGCAGGTCAAAGACATGCAGGATAGTGATGTGAAGATTGGCTTTGTATTTATAAAAGCTACTGAAGGTATTGGTAATGTAGATGATCAATTCAGGCGTAACTGGCTTAAAGCAGAAGAGCAAAATATTTGTAAGGGCGCTTACCATTTTTTTGTTGCAGGTAAAAGTGGAAAAAAACAAGCCGGCAATTTTATAGAAATCGTAAATCTGAAAAAGGGCGACCTGCCCCCTGTTCTTGATATTGAAGAGGCATATGGGGTATCGTCCGGTGAAATAAAAAGAGAAGTTGAGGAATGGCTGCTAACTGTAGAAAAACAATACGGAGTAAAACCTGTTATTTATACCAATATTGATTTTTATAAAAATTATCTTAAAAACTATTTTGATGATTATCCAATATGGATAGCTCATTATTTGCAGCCAGAAAAACCACGAATTGAACGTACATGGAGTTTCTGGCAACATAATGAAAACGGAAGGGTGAATGGAATTAAGACGCCGGTTGACTTTAATGTTTTTTCGGGAGATAGCCTTGACTTTAATAACTTTCTCATTAAGTAGCGGTTCATACTATTCTTACAATTAATTTTGGGAATGAGCGAAATGGAACCGGATATTAAAAATTTTTTATCTAAGGTCTTGTCCTCCTTTTCGATAAGCCTGCTGTGGTTACTTATAAATTCTACAGTTGGAATTGCTTTTAATTATGGCTTTTTTGAAAATAAGCCTTCTTTGGGAAATTATATTTTTTATGGCTGGTTTTTAGTAAGCCTCTATTTTTTAATAGTATATCTAATAAAAAAGTGGAAGCTTTGAACCGTGAGCTTTGAGCTATGAGCCGTGAGCCTTCAACTTTGAACCTTCAAACTTGAGCTTTGAACTTTCTTAACTACTATGGTCGGCGATAATAAGCCATTGGCCCTGTATCTTTCTAAACAATAAAGTAAAATATCCCCCGATATCCCCAATGGACCTTTGCAAATGCCATTTTCCAACAACAAAATAATACCCGGGAGATAGCGGTATAAATTCCAGTAAATCGAATGAAAGTTTTCCCATTGCAGCGGTATCAGGATATCTTTTCTTATAATTGTCAAGAGTTTTCTGCCAGCCATAAGTAACTGTTTTTCCAATAAACATAAGAGAATCACTTACCCAATAACCCTTCATAAAGTTTTCAATATTGGCTGAATTCCATGCAGCTTCCTGGATACTTAGAATCTTACGAATGGCTGCTTCATCAGCTGTTTGGGCAAACGTTGATGTGAAAGAAAAAATAGCAATCGTAACAACGAAAATTTTTTTCATGTTGATGCTTTATACAATAAAGTAAAGATAATTTGATTTTAATGTACAGGTGTATCGCAGGCCCCGGATTGTGCAGAATAACGGAAATTTAATGTATGAGCATACAAAATCATGGAAACCGCAGGCGCTAAAAAAAGAAATTCATGCTGCTGAAAAAACTGCTTGAGAATTAAAAAAATAAATCCGGCAGTGAATACAAGCAAAGGCTTCCAATCTTTATGATGGCTGCGATACCCGTGAGCCAATGCAAGGCATCCAACTGTAAATGCAATCCCGATCATTATCCATTCAAAAGGAGAATTATTTATAATATTTATACCGAACACCGGCAGTGAAGTAACAACTAAAGGGAGTATTGCGCAATGAATGGCACACGCAACCGATGTTACCATACCCATTAAATCCAGGTTTACCCGTTTTATGAAATTCATATGCACAAAATTAGTATTTTTGCAACAATGATGCAATTATTTTGAAATTCTTTTTTTGAATGAAAAGTAATTGTACATTTCATTGCTGGTTTATACGGATGAAAATTGTTAACTTATCGCTATATGAAAAAGAAATTATTGTGGTTTGCGGGATTTTTTGTTTTACTGATGACAGCTTTTTATTTTTTCCTTTTTTCAGGAACTGATTATTATAAATCAAAATTACCTGTGCTGGGTTACATACCCGATTTTTCATTTACGGGGCAGAACGGAAATGCAGTTAGCCAGCATAACATAGATGGAAAAGTGTACGTAGCAGAATATTTTTTTACTACCTGCAAAGGCATTTGCCCAAAGATGAATGAGAATATGAAAACAATTTTTGAGCTCTTTAAAAATGAAACTGATTTTGCAATAATTTCTCATACCTCCTTACCTGAAACGGATTCCGTTCCGCTGATGAAAGCATATGAAGAAAGAATGATTGGAAAGAACCCAACATTTACAGCTAACTGGTATTTTGTTACCGGTACAAAAGATTCTTTATACAAATTGGCTCAAAGCTATCTTCTTGACAATGATAAAAATAACAGCCTTAATATAAAAGATCATTTTATTCATACACAGTTTTTTGCATTGATTGATAAGCAACGAAAAGTAAGAGGTATTTATGACGGGCTGAAACCCGAGGAACTTGAGCGCCTTCAGAAAGATATTGAAGATTTATTGAAAGAGCCAATGGACAAAGGCAGTGTCAATCATTCACCATTAAATAATAATCCGGCATAATTTTTTCCATGACAGTAAAAATAAAAGATATACTAAAACACAACAGCTTAAGCATTACCGGTAGCCGGCAGAAAATTCTCGAACTTTTTTTATCGAAGAATGGTGCGCTTTCTCATGCTGATATTGAAAAGAAAACGGGGGAGTCATTTGACCGGGTCACTGTATACCGCACCTTACAAACTTTTGTGGAAAGAGGTATCATACACCATATTCCCACTACCGATAATTCAATTAAATACGCATTATGCAAAAATGATTGCGCACCCGGCCATCACCACGATAATCATGTTCATTTTATATGTGATGAATGTAGTAAAACAATTTGCCTTGAAGACGTGATTATTCCTTCAGTGAAATTACCGAAAGGTTTTACACCACAGCATTCCGAGATGGTAGTTACGGGCGTTTGCGGGGAATGCAGGTGAGTGCAATGTACGACGTACGATGTGTGATGTACGATGTTGAAGCAAGCTTATTTTTTTATAAAATTTACCATGTCATTTACCAGTTCTTTATTTAATGGTAATGAAGGATCATGGTAGGTTTTACTATTTTCGTCTTTACAACCTGCTTCGGCATTTTTTAAAGTATGCGTCATTAAAGGAATGGTATCAAGCGTGCTTTTTTTATTTGCATTGTGCAAGTTTTCTGCATCTTCAATTTTTATCTGTACGTCACACGTGCCCTGCAGTATTAAAACCTGGCAACGCAATTTTTTAATTTCCACTACAGGTGAATATTTTAGCCATGATATCATATAGGGTTGAATGGAAGGCCTGAAAACAGACTCAAGACCGGCAGGAATGCTATCGGGTTTTTTGCCACTTTTTAGTTCAGAAAAAATGGACGCTATCTCACTTTTCATTTGTGAAAATTTTGGACTCGCATAAAGTTGCTCGGTTAAAATTTCATCAATTGGCCTTCCTGCGCCACTTACAGAAATAAATCCTTTTAGGCGCACGCGTTGCGATGCAATTATCCCGATTAAGGATCCTTCGCTATGGCCTATGAAATAGATATTTTTGTAGCCAAGAGAATCGTGCATGTACTCAAAAATCTTTTCTGCATCTTTTATATAGTCATCAAAAACAAGATCACTTTCATTCATATTGTCAACTACACTTTTTCCTATGCCGCGTTTATCGTACCTGAAAGTTGCAATATTTTGTGTATCTAATTCATCGGCAATCATCTTATAAGAACTTGCAGAAACGCCCATGGGATTGTTTCCATTGCGGTCTGTTGGACCTGATCCTGCAATTATGATCGCAAGCTTTTGGCCGTTGTTTTTTGATAGCAATGTGCCATATAGCCTGGTTCCCTGGTTTACAGTAATGGCAATCTCTTTTTCATTAGGGCCGGGAATCAATTGCGCGTTCCTGAATTTTTCGAAGTTTTTTGAAATATTCAATGGTAACTGCGCTGGTCCCTGGTGCCAGTTACCGGCAATAGAATCGGTGGTAATAAATTTTCCTGAATAAAATCCAGCAATCGCTTTTAAGCCAACAACCAGGCTATCGGTATTCGCAGTAACCCCGCTGTATGGAAGGCCAATGGCATTTTGAGAGGGACTGTCCCATTTGCCTTCCCACTTGCCCGAACTGTCGTTGTAGAAATGAAATACTATCGGGATTTTCCGGCCGTTTATTTCAAGATTTCCTTGCCAGTCACCCGCAAGATTTTGGCAAAAAGAACACATGCAATTGAAAATAAAAATGACGGCAAATAAAAATATACGCATTGGTTTTTTTGTAAAAATACTTGACAAAAAGGTGTATTTTTTATATATATAGTGAACACAATGAATTATAAGTAGAAAATTCGTGCAATTCGTATAATTCGTGTAATTCGTCGTTAAAGAGTAGTGTCATTTACTTCCAAAAACGGTTTTCAAAATATCCGTAACCCGTGCGGCCGGATTTTTCCTGATCCCGATTTCTTCCTGGGCTACATAATAAAAAATTCCATCAAGTGCTTTTGCAGTTACATAACTGTTAATGTCGGTATCGACAGGGGTAGAAGTAAATTTATTATAAGTATTAAACACGTCTTTCCAATATTTGGCGGCATCTACTTTCTTAAGGGATGCTTCAATAACAGGGCGAAAAGCACTGGTCAAATTAAGAGAAGTTGTTTTTCTTAAATAGCCCGTGGCAGCAGTATCACTTCCTCTTAAAATATTTAAAGCATCAGTTACGGTCATCTTTTTTATAGCATCCAGGAAAATTGGCGCTGCGGCTTTTGATGCATCTTCGGCTGCACGGTTCATACTAAGCTCCGCATCGTTAACCAGTTTTCCCACTCCAGGCAACATTTTCATTTGATTTTCGGCTTTACGTACCTGCTCAGGCAATAATATTTTTACTGCAGCATCTTTAAAAAAGCCATCTGTTGCAGATAATTTATCCCCGCTTTTTTGAGCTCCGAGGGAAAGTGCTTCTTTTAATCCTGAAACAATCTGGTCACCGGATAAATTTGAAGATGAAGCATTATTTGAAGATTTTTTTCCAAATAGTGAGCCGGCTTTTTTGAACATCCCGTTGAGGGATGAATCTTTTTGTGCAAATAAAGAAATGGAAGCAAGCAGAAAAAAAAGCGATGCAGCAATTTGTTTCATAGGAATTTTTTTAAACATAATTCCAAATGTAGATAGTAATGGCTGATTGATGAATAGTCAAATTGTTAAATTGTTGCAATTCCCGCGGAAGAGAATTTTGAAGAACTCCTACATTTGAAACTTGTAGCCAACACCTTTTACTGTTGTAATGCAGTCGCCTCCAAGTTTTTGCCTGATTTTTCTTATGTGAACATCTATGGTGCGGTCCCCTACTATAACATCGGTACCCCATACTTTATGAAGGATCTCATTTCTTAGAAAAACCTTTGAAGGTTTTGAAGTGAGTAATGCAAGCAATTCAAATTCTTTTCGTGCCAGGCTAATTTCTTCACTTCCTGAAGTAACAAGGTATTTTTCACGGTCGATGATAAGATCACCTATTTGTAATACACTACCGGTTTCTTTAATGATTCTCCTGAACAATGCATTGACCCTGCTCGTCAGAACTTTTGGGCTTATGGGCTTTGTAATATAATCATCACCACCTGTTTCAAGTCCTTTAATCTCTGTGCTGTCATCATTGAGCGCTGTTAAGAATATAATGATCGTATTTTCAAAAGCAGGAAGCGTACGAAGAATTTTACACACTTCAAACCCCGTTTTACCCGGCATCATCACATCGAGGATTATTAAATCAGGATTATGAATTTTTGCAACTTCAATAGCCTCATTACCGTTCTTTGCTGTGATAACCTCATACCCTTCTGCCTGCAAATTAAAACTTACGATCTCCAGGATATCCGGTTCATCGTCCGCAATTAATATGGTTCTGGGTTTTGTTTCTTGCGCCATGATGCGCAAACCTATACCAAATATTTATCAGGATGAGATTGTTTACAATTTTTTAATATTGGGAAATCCTGGTTAGAGAATTATAAATCCTTCTTTTTCTTAAATCAGGACTTTTCAGATCATCCACTTCCTAAAAAAAGGTTAATACATTTTAGCCTTCGGCATTTTATTTCTGTAAAATCTCCGGCGGGCGGGCACAATACAATAAATTTGCAACCATTGGAAGTATTTTTGCTTCTTTCATTGATATAGATATTATGAGGCTTATTTTTTACTTTTTTATTCCTGCATTTTTTATTCCTCTTTTTTCCCTTGCCGATGGTGATACCACCAATACACCGATAAGCAGGCAGGTTTTTCATGATAAAATAAAGGCTGAGCAAAAGAGGGCCGATAAGGCCGATGGGCGGCTTGACGGATTGATAAAGGTTTCTACAAATCCCGAAATAAACCTCCAGGTAACCGATGCTATATTTAGAAAAGTTAACGTGTTAAGAAATGATATTGAAAGTAATAGCCTTTTAGCGACTAACAATGATAAAATAAGGTATTTGCGGTTTGTGGAATATTTAGTCAGAGATTTTACCAATAACTGGCGATCTCGTAAAATACCGCCTGCACTCGCTCCCTTACTTGTTGATAATTTCAGGGAATTAATGATGGCCAATCTTAAGGGAGAAAGCATCGCTCCTATTGTTCAAAAAGCTCCTTATGAAGTAGGGATGATCAATGCAGAGATATTCGATGAGAATTCCGGGTATAAAGAAAGCCGGAAAATCCTTTTTTTAAAATTCTGCAAGCTTTATCCCGATAAGATCCTTGCTAATATTGAGCCTTATGTAGATGAGCCATTTGCCGATTCACTGGTAATAGAAGCTTTTAATAACAGCCCGAGCCAGCTGTACTCTTATGCCCAATCTGCCAACAGCCGCCAGGGAAAACTGATAAGAAGAATTGATGATCCCCGTATTAAAACAGTTGTAAAATTAAGCACCCAGAATCGCGCCTTGTTTTATTTCCCCTTTCTTGATGATCTCATCAGCGGAAAGCAAACGATTGAAAATATTTCCAGGTATGCCGGAACTTCTGATAGAAACTATGACAGCGTGGGATATTATAAGCTGCTGGTAAAAACTGAAACCGAATATTATGGAAGGTTGATAAAAGCGGACACCCCCGTGGCTATGCTTGGCCCAAACGGCCTTATGGATATGCTCCAAAACAAAGCAATACAGCATTTTATTAATCCCATAAATAACCTTCACGAAAATCCAAACCCGAATATCCGGTTCAGGGCCATTGAACCTTTAAACGCCCAGGATCTTTATTACCTGATGGTCTTCGGCGAAAATGATATTTATACCTCCAGTTACAAATATGCTTTTGACCGGATGATACAAAAAATGGGTGCTCTTCCTCATGGAGATTCATTATTAATGTCGG
>JBDTZL010000384.1:0-11010 GCA_040005125.1 Ginsengibacter sp. | reverse complement strand
CAAAGAATTAAATTTAAATAAAACTTCAAAAGAATATGGCTCGTATTGCCGGTATTGATTTACCAAAAAACAAGAGGGGAGAAATAGGGCTCACTTACATATATGGTATTGGCCGTTCCACTGCCCGGTATATTTTAGATAAGGCAAATGTTGTATATGATAAAAAGGTGGTAGAATGGAATGATGACGAACAAACGGCGATCAGGAATGTTATCAGCAGCGAATTTAAAACAGAAGGCGCTTTACGCAGTGAAGTGCAAACTAATATTAAACGCTTACTTGATATTGCCTGTTATCGTGGCCTGAGGCATCGTAAGGGTTTGCCGTTGCGTGGCCAGCGCACCCGTACCAATAGCCGTACCCGTAAAGGAAAACGTAAAACGGTTGCTGGTAAAAAGAAGGCACCTAAGAAATAAGAGCCCCACCCCACCTGAAAATGGCGGGACCAGGGCAACAATTTTAACAATGACTTACATATCAATGATGAATCAATACCAGATAACCTGTAAGCCGGAAGGAGGGTTGATTCGGTCCGCCTAAGGCGGCTAATTTTTTAAAGAGTACCTATTTAATACAATTATGGCAAAAGCAACAAGTGTAAAAGGCACAAATGTAAAAGCATCATCAAAAAAAAGAGTTGTGAAAGTGGAATCTTCCGGAGATGCACACATTGTAGCAAGTTTCAACAACATTATTATTAGTTTAACCAATAAGCAGGGACATGTTATTTCATGGTCTTCAGCTGGTAAAATGGGTTTCAGGGGTTCAAAAAAGAACACGCCATATGCGGCGCAAATGGCAGCCGCCGATGCTGCAAAAGTTGCTTTGGATGCGGGATTAAAGCGTGTTGATGTTTACGTAAAAGGGCCTGGTTCCGGGCGTGAAGGCGCCATCAGATCTCTTTCACAATCCGGTATTGAGATTGTGATGATTAAAGACGTAACGCCGTTACCACACAATGGTTGCAGGCCTCCCAAAAAGAGAAGAGTATAACAATGTGCGACGTACGATGTTTGATGTACGATGTTATAAACATTCTATATCGTACATCCGAAATCACACATCGTACATATTTAATAACGGGTGTATCATTAATTTTTGATTTTTACTGATGATGCACCGACACTAAAAAATCAATTTATAAACTATGGCTCGGTACACAGGACCAAAAACAAAGATCTCCAGGATATTCGGAGAGCCCATTACAGGCAATGGAAAATGGTTAACAAAAAACAGCAATCCCCCGGGGATGCATGGCGCAGCACGTAAGCGTAAAAGCCTTGGAGAATATGCATTGCAGCTTCGCGAAAAGCAAAAAGCCAAATACACTTATGGTGTATTGGAAAAACAATTCCGGAATACTTTTACTGAAGCTTCCCGCCGCAAAGGAGTTACCGGTGAAAACCTTATTAAGCTTCTTGAGGCGCGTCTTGATAACACAGTTTACCGCCTCGGTATTGCTCCAAGCCGGCAGGCAGCCCGCCAGCTCGTATCGCATAAACATATAACTGTTAATGGAAGTGTTTTAAATATTCCTTCTTATTCTTTGAAACCAGGGGATGTTATCGGGTTAAAAGAAAAAACATCTGAAAATGCCTCTATTACAGGGAACCTGAGACCAAAAAATCCAAAGTTTAACTGGATTGAGTGGAGCGAAGGCACCAGGGAGGGAACTTTTATTGCATACCCTGAAAGAGAAAGTGTTCCTGAAAATATTAAGGAGCAGCTTATTGTGGAACTGTATAGTAAGTAGTAAGTAGTGAGTATTAATAAGAAACGGATCAAATATTAAATCAAATCAAAACAAAATAAAAAATGGCCATTTTAAATTTTGTAAAGCCAGACAAGATCGTTCTCCAAAAGAGCACAGATTTTGAAGCACAATTCGAGTTTCGCCCGTTAGAACCAGGATATGGTGTAACCATTGGCAATGCTTTGCGCAGAGTATTGCTTAATTCATTGGAAGGTTATGCAATAATAGGTATTAACATAGCAGGTGCAGACCATGAATTTGCAACAATCAAAGGCGTTACTGAAGACGTTACTGAAATTATTCTTAATCTGAAACAGGTTCGCTTTAAAAAGAAGGTGGATCATGATGCGGGTACAGAAAAAATCAGTCTTTCATTAAAAAATAAATCTGAATTCACGGCAGGGATGATTGGAGATGCTTCTCCTTCATTTGAAGTAATGAATCCTGAACTGCTGATCTGCACAATGGATAATTCAGCAAAACTTGAAATAGAAATTACCATTGGCAAGGGCCGTGGTTATGTTCCTGCAGAAGAGAATAAAGAAAAGAGTTCACATTTCGGATATATTCCTGTTGACTCTATTTACACCCCGATTAAAAATGTGAAATACAGCATTGAAAATACGAGGGTTGAGCAAAGAACAGATTTCGAAAAACTGGTGATGGATGTAGTTACCGATGGTACTATTCATCCTGAAGAAGCTGTAAAGCAGGCGTCAAGAATTTTAATTCAGCACCTGATGATCATTACCGATGAGAATATAACTTTTGACAGTAAAGAAGAAAAGAAAGAAGATCTTGTTGATGAACAAACTTTGCAACTTCGCAAGGTATTAAAAACTCCCCTGGAAGATCTTGATCTTTCCGTAAGGGCATTCAACTGCCTGAAAGCGGCAAAAATAAATTCGCTGAGCGAATTGGTTCAATATGAGCAGGAAGATCTTATGAAGTTCAGGAACTTTGGTCAAAAATCTTTAAGCGAAATAGAACAGGTACTGAATGAAAGAGGCCTTGGTTTTGGAATGGATCTCAGCAAGTTGAGATTGGACGATGAATAAAATCCAATATGAAAATTTGAAAATGACTCAATTTGAAAATGATTGATAGTCGATTTTCACATTTTCACATTTTCACATTTTTCAAATTAATCTAGTCATGCGTCACGGAGATAAATCGAATAATTTAAGCAGAACAGCCAGTCACAGGAAGGCTTTGCTCAGCAACCTTGCCTGCCAGCTTTTCCAGCATAAGAAAATAGTAACAACTTTGGCAAAGGCAAAAGCCCTTCGCCCTTATGTAGAACCGCTGATTACAAAAGCTAAAGATAATACAACCCATCAGCGCCGTTTGGTGTTTAGTCATTTGCAGGATAAAGAAGCTGTAAAGGAATTGTTTGATGTAATAAGTGCTAAGATAGCTTCACGCCCCGGCGGATATACCAGGGTGATTAAATTGGGAAAAAGAGTGGGCGATAATGCCGAGCTTGCCATGATAGAATTGGTAGATTATAACGATATATACGGAAAAGGCAAAGGTGAAACTGAAGGTGCTGTTAAGAAAACACGCAGGGCCGGTAGCCGTAAAAAAGCTTCAGAGGCTAAACCAGTTGCAGACGCTACTGAAAAGAAAGTACCTGTAGAAACTGAAAAAGAGGCACCGGTGGAAGAGCCATCAGAACCTAAACCTGAGGTAAAAGCATAATTTTTTATGAAGCCTGCTTAATCGCGGGCTTTTTTTTGCGTAAATTTCTTTGTGTCACTTGTGGATAGAATATTGAAAAGAATTAATCATGTATTTGTTCTCATTGTCTTTTCTTTGCTAAATCATTTACATGTCTGAATCGAAATCTCCCCTTACTGCGATTTTAATTTTAGAAGACGGAAATATTTTCCATGGAAAAGCTTTTGGTAAAACCGGTACTACTACCGGCGAAATTTGCTTTAATACTGGCATGACCGGTTACCAGGAGGTTTTTACAGATCCCAGTTATTATGGCCAGGTGCTAATTATGAACAATGTTCACATAGGGAACTATGGAGTAAAAGAAGAGGATGTGGAAAGTGATTCTGTAAAAGTAAAAGGGATTATAGGAAAAAACATGGAACTGCAATATTCCCGGTTTACTGCAAATGATTCACTACAGGAATATTTTGTTAAGCAAAATATCGTTGCAATTGATGGAGTAGATACCCGTGCGTTGGTAATACATGTTCGCAACCAGGGAGCTATGAACTGTATTATTTCAAGTGATAACACGAATATTTCCGAACTAAAAAAGATACTGGCCGATGTACCTTCTATGAATGGGCTTGGGCTGGCTTCAACTGTTTCTACTAAAAAAGACTATACAGTTGGTGACGAAAAAAGTAAGATACGGATAGCAGTTCTCGATTTCGGGATTAAGAAAAATATTTTGAATTGCCTTTTGGAAAGAGGTGCGTACGTAAAAGTTTTCAATGCTGAAACAAGCTTTTCAGAACTCGAAAATTTTGAGCCACATGGTTATTTCATAAGTAATGGCCCCGGAGACCCCGAGCCATTACATTACGCTGTAAAAACGATCAAAGAAATTCTTCATTCCAAAAAACCCTTTTTTGGAATTTGCCTCGGGCAACAATTACTTGCTTTGGCAAATGATATTCCTACTTTTAAAATGCATCACGGTCATCGCGGATTAAATCATCCTGTAAAAAATATTCAAACCGGTAAATGTGAAACTACGACTCAAAATCATGGCTTTGGTGTGGATGCAGACGCAGTAAGAGCGGCAGAAAATATAGAGGTCACGCATATCAATCTCAACGATGATTCCATAGAAGGGATACGGATGAAAGACCGTCCGGCCTTTTCAGTGCAGTATCACCCCGAATCATCCCCGGGCCCACACGACAGCAGGTATTTATTTGATGATTTTTTTGAAATGATAGCGGATCAGGTTCAAGGTTCAAGGCTGAAGGTACAAGGTTGATGTCTTAATTGGTCATGAGTCAATGAGTCAATCTATTAACCGGGAAAATAATTCGGGTAATTCGTATAATCAGTGTAATAAAAAAAATAATTTGTGTTTATGAAAATAGCAATTATCAATGGCCCCAACTTAAACCTTATTGGGACAAGAGAAACAGACATTTACGGAGGTGAATCGTTTGAGCATTTTTTTATAAAGCTCAGAAAAAAATACGAAGCTATTGACTTCGATTATTATCAAAGCAATGTAGAAGGTGAAATCATAAATGAGCTGCAAAGTGCCGCACAAACGATGGATGGTATTATATTAAATGCCGGGGCATATACCCACACGTCAATTGCAATTGGCGATACTATTGCGGCCATTAAAATACCTGTTGTGGAAGTTCATATTTCTAATATTGAAGCGCGTGAGGAATTTAGAAAATACTCGCACATTTCTTCAAAGTGCGCCGGAACAATTTTTGGATTCGGATTGAAAGGTTATTTGCTGGCGGTTGAAGCTTTTTTGAATAAGTAAATGATTTTTTGATTAAGGAAATATGACTTTATTACCTCCAAGGTCAACATTACTTTCCTCACCATATCCGCCCAGGTAGTATCTTTTCTTTTTAGCATCAGGGTCAGTAAAGGTAAATGTGCAATTCTTTAAGGCTGCTCCGCGTATAATCGCTGCAAAATCACCGGCAGGAAGATTGTTATTATTTATAATAAAAGAACAGTTGGTAAGTTGATATTTTTCTTCTGCAGATTTTACCGAAGAAGTAAACCAACACAGTTTTTTTATGCCTGAAATGAAAGTACAACCGGTGAAGCCCATTCTTTTTACTTCATTGGTTACAACAAGAAAATCCCCGTATGGAGGATTCCCGTTGTAAAGTTTATCTTCAAATAAGCAGTTGTAGAATTTAGTGGCATTGTTTGTTGAAAGTGAACTGTACCCATGAACAATTGATCCGTAAATATTGCAATTGTGAAATGAATAATTTGGCCTGGTTACCCATATTGACCAGTTGGTAGTTCCCCAGAAAGTACAACCTGAAAATGTACAATTGCTGCTGTTCCCCGTGCCTGCAACCAATCCACACCCTATATTATCAATATACTCACAATTTTCGAAAGTGCCATTGCTTATTGAACCGGTTTCAGCTTCTATATCAACTCCTGCGCCTGGTGCGGAGTTAAATTTACCTTTTCCGGTATGATTGAATTTGCAGTTTTTTACATAAAGATAATTTCCACCTATCCACGATAATCCCTGCCTTGAATTGTATTCAAATGTACTGTTGGTAATACTGATACTATCCGGTGAATTGGTTTCTTTATTGGCAACACATATACCATCAAGGCCAAAATGATGAATGTACGCTTTATCTATTTGTACGTTTTTGCTATTTGAGATGAAGATACCGTAATGTGGCATTTGCCTCCCAACATCTCCATAACTGCCTCCCAAAATAAGATTATCACTATTACCATCCATAGTAACACCGGAAACCTGGATGTTAAAACTGTTTTCTATCAAAATGCAATCCCCGATAATTGCTGCGTAAGCTGCGTTTAAAAAAATAGTATTTCCATGCTCATATTCCTTTCCTGTTTCAGGAGAAAATGCACCCAGGCGAAATCCATTTTTATATTTTAATATGGAACCAGTTGCTCCCTCAATGCTAAGGTTTTTAATGTTGGTGAAGTGCAGAACGTCCTCACCCAGGTAGACAGGCTTATTTAACTGGCCCCCCGTAAAAACCTGTTTACCTATCATATAAATCCCTTTTGATATAATAAGCTTTCCGTTGCCGCCACGATTGTTAAAAAATTCGGATGCCATTTTAAATGCAGCCTGGTCATCGGTTTTCCCATCTCCTTTGGCGCCAAATGAATGTATATCTTTTACAATATAGGTCCGGGAATGAGCTACAAAAAAAAGCGGGAAAAATATAACCGATATAAAAAATTTCATGTTTCAAATTTACGACGATCATTACCCAGGCAGGGCCACATTCTTAGAAATAATATCTCTATGGCTTATAATAAAATAAAGAGTTATGAAACTTAAATAAAGATGCCTGCCCGGTGAATAAGTAATATTGATTTAACAAACCAATAATCATACATCTTCCATGAATTTAGCATAATTTCTTTACCAGGGTTTTTACAATTTTTTTATAAGCATCAACTTCAGCCAGTTGGTTCTGGATAAATTGGTTGTCTTCGATGCGCCCGATTACGGCATTCATCTCTTCATTGGTTTCATAGATCATTTTCCTGAATGGATTTGTATAATCCTTAGCCCTTGATGTATAAATTTCTTTACCCATCCATGTTTTAGTTGCTACTGATTTTTCAAGCAATGTTTTAAACACTTCCGGGGTAAATTGTTTTGAGGTAATATTTTCAATTTCGAGAAGAGAAGTATACCCGTGAATTAATTTATCATTTTTGTAATCTGTACCGCATTGCCTGTAGAAATCATGTACTGCGCCCCATGAATTTATTTTATTTCTTTTTATATGGTGCTTCAGTTTATCAACATCTGAAACAGTCATTAACTGGCTGCCGATATTGAGCCATGATGATCTTTGAATTCTTGCAGGAATACTTTTTTTCAATTCTTCAAATGAAGAAAATTTATGATTTTTTGCGTGTTCTGCCAATTGAGTAATTCCATAATAGATGATTAATTCTTTAAACAAATTGATAGCCTGGGGAACTTTAAGAATTTCAGTTTTACGCTCACTGTTCTCAAAACCTGTTGATAAATAAGTTCCACTTTCATCCGGGGTCATTCTTAATAATATTTCCAGCGCAGCAAACATTTCATTGATGGTGTCGGGAGCCAGGTATTCATATTCTATGGTTTGAATTTTTTCTGTCCTTCTATCCCTGTCCTCATACTTCCAGGTGTTGCGCGAAAGGGCATACATATTATACATGAACCAATATCCCGGCATTATTACCAGTTTATCGTTAGTAACATCATTGCTTACAAGGCTAAAGGGTATTGATATATCTAATTCAAATGGAAAATCTGCTTTTGATAAAATCGTAAATGACGCAAATTTAGAATTGTGTTTCAGGCTTACACATAGCCCCGGCCAAAACCCACGCCCTGCAATGATCTCGCCGTCTGCGCCGCGGCTGTTGTGGTTGCTTCCAATTGTTGCGCCTGCGGCAATATTACTTTGCCCCATTATTAAAGAAGCACATAAAAAAGAATTATTATGATGCTGCTCATGCGCCGGAAAAATAAGGGAATTCAGCACTTCGCAGCAGGAAATTGTTGAGTTATTCCCCAGGTATGAGTTGAGAAGCCTTGCTCCATACTTGAGCTGCGAGTGAGAAGCCATCACGAACCTTACCGCTTTAACTCCATAGAAGATCCTGCATCCAAAGCCAATGATACCATTCACCATTTCGCAACCTTCACCAATTTGCGAGGTGCGTTCTTTATCGCTGTTAATGGTAAGATTTTTTAATTTATTAGCTCCTTTCAAATAGGCATCTGTTCCAATAGAGACATCTTTGATAATATTGCAGTCTTTTAAAACACACCTATCGCCTATAGTTCCGTAATAGCCACGCTTATGGTCAGATTCTTTTTCAGTGAGTTTTAAAAATTTATCGAGTAAATCTTCATCATCGCGGTTGCTGCTCCATAAATAAGCATCCCCTGCCAACATACCATTAAATGGAATCACACGCCTGCCGCCATTTTCATTGCGAAGCTCCATCCATACTCTTGTTTCTTCTGTTTCACCTTCTTTTAAAATGCCGTTTCCAAATTTTGAATAATCGGTTGAGGCCAGTTCATTCACGTTGGCGATCATAACTTCATTTCCAATAATATAATGACTTAAATAATGTGCATTGTCAATACAGATATTATCTCCGAAATCGCAGCTTATGATGGTACTGTTGTAAATGCCCACAGGCATGCGCAAATTGTGAAACTCAAGATAAAAGGGTTCTAATTTTCCAATCCGTACAAGTCCGAAAAACTTGTTGTTTTTTACCTGGACGGGATCAAACGCCTCTGAAACAAAAATTTTGTTCCAGTCGTCAGAACTGTTACCATTACGGATAAGTAGTTCTTTTTCTGAGCTTGAAAGCTTACGATAATTGATATCATTATTTCCCTGCTTATTGCGAATGTAATATTCATCTTCTCCTGCAGGTATGTACGCCGGGTCAATGAAGTTATAGCCTAAATTATTTACCGGATGTTTTGTAATTATATTCATAAACCTGTTATAAGTAAAAAGTAAATGGTAAAAAGTAATAAGTTACAAATGAATATTTGATTTATTTTGATGATATACCGTACTCATTATTAGCGGCTATTTAATTATTGGTCAATTTAAGAATAATATTACTAATGCTGTGTTAACCATGTTTTAGCGGAATATTTATTATACGATCCGATAGCTATCGGATTACTAAATGCCGCAAAGTAATTCGTGTAATTAGTATGTAAAATCCGATAGCTATCGCATCGTGTTATTATCTTTGACCATTTTACGTTTAACATAACACTGATTGCTATTCAACAGTTACGGATTTAGCCAAATTTCGCGGTTTATCAACATCACATCCTCTTGCAACACCCATATAATAAGAAAGCAGTTGTAACGGTACGACACTTAAAAGCGGCGCTACAATTTCATCTGCCGGTGGTACTGCAAAAATATCATCAGCCATTGAGGGTATGGTTTCATCACCTTCTGAGATTATGGCAATTACTTTACCCTTACGTGCCTTTATTTCCTGAATGTTACTCACGATCTTTGCATGGTATTCATCTTTTGTAGCGACAAAAACAACCGGGAGATTTTCGTCAACAAGGGCAATAGGCCCATGTTTCATCTCTGCGGCAGGGTAACCTTCAGCATGTATGTATGAAATTTCTTTGAGCTTTAACGCACCTTCCAGCGCTATTGGAAAGTTATATCCCCTGCCAAGAAAAAGTGCATTTGCAGCATCTTTATATTTTTCTGCAATTGATTGTAAATCGATACCGTTCTTTAAGATAGCGTCAACTTTTTCAGGAAGCTCTTCCATTTCTACCAGCAGCCTGGAATAACGTGATTGATCAATCGTACCTTTTGCCTTTGCTATTTTTAGGGCGATCATTAGTAGTACCGCCAATTGCGCTGTAAAAGCTTTTGTAGAGGCGACCCCAATTTCAGGTCCGGCATGCGTATAAGCGCCGGCATGAGAGGCACGGGCAATAGATGAGCCAACCACATTTACAATTCCGAAAATAAAAGCACCTTGCTCTTTGGCTTTTTCAATGGCAACTAAAGTATCTGCTGTTTCGCCACTTTGTGAAATAGCAATAATAACATCGCCCTGGTTAATAATGGGGTTTCTATACCTGAATTCGGATGCATATTCTACTTCAACCGGTATTCTGCAAAGCTCTTCAATAATATATTCAGCTACCAGGCCCGCATGCCAGCTTGTTCCGCATGCAATAATAATATAACGCGGAGCCGTGATGAGCGCTTTAATATTATCCTCTATACCTTTCATGGTAATAGTCCCCTTACCTGCGTCTAGCCGTCCACGTAAGCAATCATAAACGGTTGATGGCTGCTCATAAATTTCCTTTAACATGAAATGTTCATATCCACCTTTCTCGATAGCAGCCAGTTCCATATCAAGGCTGGATATATAAGGAGTTTGTTTTTCGTTTCCCAGGTTTTTTAGAATGAGCTCATCAGCCTTAATAATAGCTATTTCATAATCATTTACATACACGACTTCTTTTGTATATTCCAGCATTGGCGTCGCATCCGACCCTAAAAAATGTTCTCCTTTTCCTATTCCAATTACCAGCGGGCTTCCTTTTCTTGCTGCGATAATCGTATCAGGATGGTCCTGGTCAAGTAAAAGAATAACATAAGCCCCTGAAACTCTTTTCAATGCTATTCTTACAGCCTCTTCAAGATCGCACCCGGTGTTTTTCTGAATTTCTTCTATAAAATTCAGGAGCACTTCTGTATCAGTTTCACTTTTAAAAGCATATCCTTTATTTACAAGTTCTTTTTTAAGCTGGGTATAGTTTTCGATAATTCCGTTATGTATCATGGCCAGTTTTCCACCTGCGCTTCTGTGAGGATGAGCATTCAGGTCACTGGGCTCGCCATGAGTAGCCCACCGTGTGTGCCCTATTCCAATATTAGCATGCAGGCTTTTGCCTAACAGTGTTTCTTCCAGCTCAGCAACTTTTCCTTTTTTCTTATATATTAAAAGACCTTCATCATTTATTAATGCCACACCGGTGC
>JBDTZL010000121.1:0-11027 GCA_040005125.1 Ginsengibacter sp. | reverse complement strand
AACATACAGGCATCGTTATCATCTCACCCGCTGGGTATTTTGGCGGTAATTATTCTTTTGTCCAGGGTATTTAAATTATTACAATTACATATATTTTCAAAAACCATAAACAATGATGCAAAACAATAACACCAGTGGCGTAAACCCTGTGCTCTTACAATACCTGTATGACATTACTCCTGAGGAATTGATTACGATCAATTCACGTACCCAGGGATTTAGCGATGCCGAGCTTACGCATTTCTGTGTTATCTACCGTTCTAAAAGAAAAGACCCACAAACCATTTTACTATTATGCCTGCTTGGGCTCGTATGTGTTTCGGGAATCCATCGTTTTGTAATTGGCCAGGTCGGTATGGGCATTCTTTATTTTTTTACCGGCGGTTTATGCCTCGTAGGAACTATAGTAGATGCGATAAACCATAAAGACCTCGCTTTAGAATACAATGGAAAAATGATTGCCGAAACTTTATCGATGTTGAATATGATCAGAAAGTGAGTGGGGAGTTGTCAATGGTCAATGAGTTAATAATTTATATCAAATATTTTTTTAAAAAATATAATGATCGCGATTAAAGAAACCAACGTCACCATTATGGTAACCGATATGGACAAAGCCGTGAGCTTTTATGAAAGCATAGGGCTTGCGTTGAAACAACGCCGGGATAATCATTATGCAATGATGACCGCTCGGGGAATAACGATTGGCCTGCATCCATCTGAGAAAGCTGATACAAATTCCGGCAGCGTATCAATTGGATTTATGATCAATACAATTGATGAGGCAAAAACGTTGCTTGATACAAATAAAATAGCACATACTTCAGAAGACGATGGTAATTCAGGAGTCTATCTTCATTTTAAAGATCCTTTTGGAACGGCACTGTATTTCGTCCAGCCCAAATGGTATTGAGGAGAGTTTAAAAACCAGAGATTATTTCTCAATGTCAACTACTACTTTTGCATTCGTTTGCTCGGATGAAGATATATGCACCTCATAGCGTTTATCGTTTACCGTTATAATCATCAAAGAAGTATTGGGTGGAATTGAACCCAGGTTGTTTGCCACCATCACCAGTTCATGATGCGGCTGCATGGCGTCTACTTTTATCTCAAAGTGAATTGGGTTATCTGAAAGGCCCGCCCTGGAAATAATTAATTCATTATTATGGTAAATGCTTACCGTGTCGCCGTCTATTTCACCATTGTCGTAAAGGTCGATCATCATTTTCCCGGGAGCTGTTTCAATTTGCTTTACAACCGGGTTCTCCCTTATTAATATTGGCTGGGGAATTGAAGATGGGACAGGCTTTCCCTTTATTGAAGGCAATATCATCACGGGAATGTTTGCCACTTGTTCTTTCGTTATTACTAAGGGAGAATCTTTTTTAACAGGCGCCGGTTTAACCGATGTTTTCTTTGGTTCGGTTTTAATAATGGAAGGAGACTGTTTCACTAAAGGTTTGAGAACTGGCACCCGCGCAGGTTGAATGGAAGCTATAGGTTTAATACATTCACAAAAGGTAATATCGTCCATTGCAAAATCATTTCCACAGCCTCCAGGGGTATTATCTTCCATATTTAAAATGAGCATTGATGTACCAGGTGGTGTAACAAAAAATGCAAAATATTTTTTCCAGTGCAGAACATCGTTTTGCGCCAACTGGCCGGTAATAAATCCGGCTACTCTTCTTCCATCTGTTGTTAATATCCTCACAGAGATATTTGGTGGCAGTGGGCTGCACCCGCCATTTATTCTGCAAACATTTATCATCCAGGCAGCAAACTGGTAAGTAGTATTTTCTTTCAAACCATTAATAGTGGTATTTAAAAAAACGCCGCCTGTTTCTGAAGCATTTACCAGCATCATATTGCCACCTGCATTCGATGTATGAACTCCGTTGAATGTTAACCAATCAGCATTAAAACAACCGCTGGTGTGCGAAGCATACGAATAAAATCCATCATTAGGGCAGGTAGTGTAATCGCGCTGATATTTTGGAAGGATAGTATTTACATCTTGTATATTGCCCGCGCCAAAATCAATCGTAACAACAGGAGGGAGTAAAACACAATCACTTTGCTGTGCCTGCAGGTCGCAGAAAAGTACACAAAACACACATGCAAAAAAAAGGGTCCTTCGCATATATTGCTCATTTTATAAACCGGGGGCGATAGGCAGTAACTCATTGGTCACAGGTCAATAAGTCATTGGTCATTGTTATCTTCTACTTGAAATAATAACTAATTATTCATTAATGACTTATTGACTATTGACCATTCACTATTCACCAATTCGCGGTTTCAGCCATGCATTACGAATCATCATTTGTTCCTGGCTGGGATTGTCTGCAAATTCAAGTTCATTAGATTTAATTTTAAGAAACTCACCAGGTCGATCAAAAATTTATACGTGTTTGATTTAACAGGTGTTTGCGCAAAAGATGAAACAGAATATATACATACCGCTGCAAAAGTCAAACTGAATTTATTGAACATATTTCAGTTCTTTTTGAATATGCATATTAAGAATTGGGAATTCTGCAATGCGAAAGATTTGGATGAGTTGTATTTAAAAACAGTTTAATGGTAAATGGAGGTTATTGGCTCGTGACCACTGGCAATGAAAATTCTGCGGGCGGGGCTAAGGAGAAGCAGATTTTAATATCTTAGCATTATGAATATCACTAAGGCCACATTCCAGGATATACCGCAATTGGTAACATTAATTAATAGTGCCTATCGCGGGGAAGGTTCTAAGCAGGGCTGGACATCAGAAGCAGATTTGCTTGGCGGCATACGTACTGATGCGGGCATTGTCGAGAAAATGATGGATAAACAGGATGCAGTGATCATAAAATTTTGCAATGAAGCGAATGTATTGCAGGGTTGTGTTTATCTCGAAAAGAAGGAAAACAAAATGTATTTGGGAATGCTAACAGTTTCTCCATTGGAGCAGGCAAAAGGAATCGGCAAAAAACTTTTATTTGCGGCTGAGAAATATGCGGCTGATCAAAAATGTTCTGCGCTTGAAATGACAGTAATCTCCGTACGCGACGAATTGATAGCATGGTATCAAAAGCACGGCTATTACAGAACCGGTGAAACGAAACCTTTCCCTTCAGATGAAAAATTCGGGATACCCAAGCAGCCACTTGAATTTGTTGTTATGCAAAAAGAAGTTCAAAGTTCGCTGTTCAAAGTGGTTTGAAATTTTAGTAAGTTAGTTCCCTCTCTGCAGGAGAGGGGTTTGGGTGAGGCCTTGAAAGTTCGAGGTTCAAAGTTTAACAGAAAAAGTGGTTTGAAGTTTAGTAAGTTAGTTCCCTCTCTGCAGGAGAGGGGTTGGGGTGAAGCCTTGAAGATTGAAAGTTTTTTATGGTAAGTTAGTTCCCTCTCTTTTTAAGGAGGGGTTGAGGTGAGGTTTTAAAAAGTTCGTAGTTCAAGGTTCACGATTCAAGGTTCAAAGCTTGATAGTTTGAAAGATAAAAAGCCAATTTAGCTCAGGGGTAGAGCAGCACCCTCGTAATGTGCAGGTCATTGGTTCGAATCCAATAATTGGCTCATAAATTTGGAAAACTTCCCCGGGAGGTTTGTTATAAAAAATTTGTTTTTATTGAGCCCGGGGGTTTTAACAATTTAATTAAAGACTTTATAAAAGACTTCTTTTTTTATCTAAATATATTTATTTTTATTTCTTAAGTGCATTGCTCCGCTCAGAAATTTATATCTCTTTTTATGAAAACCTGCTGATCTCAAAACGCAAATATTTTATAACATTTAAATTCGTTTTTTATGAAGAAGCTATCATCAGCTATTATTATCGTATTTGTACCGGCAGTGTTTATTTTCTCAAAATGCAGTGGAAATAAATCGAATGAAGATGGAGATAAAAAAGATTCTACTGCAGTTTCAAACGCGGGCTGTGGTGGGTTTGAAAGCCAGGTAAAGTACGGTGAGCATCTCGTGCTTATTGCAGGCTGTAATGATTGCCATACGCCAAAAAAAATGACGTCTACTGGCCCGGAACCCGACTTCTCCCTGGCATTATCAGGGCATCCTTCAAAAATGCCTCCACCGGATGTAGATAGAAAAGCAATGGAAAGTAATGGGCTGGCCGTAACCAATGACCTTACTGCGTGGGTTGGCCCATGGGGAATTTCTTATGCGGCAAACATTACTTCAGATTCAACAGGTATCGGTACCTGGAGTGAAGCTCAATTTATATTATGCCTTCGCGAGGGAAAATGGAAAGGGATTGCGGGAAACAGGCAATTGCTGCCTCCTATGCCGTGGCAGAGTAGTTTTAAATTTTTTACTGATGATGAGATCAAAGCTGTTTTTGCATATTTAAAATCTACCAAGCCGATTAAAAATGTAGAGCCCGGAGCAGAGGTCCCTGTTTTAGCAGGAAAAAAATAATTCATAAGGCGGCAGCTTCGGTTACAGGTTCATGACAGGTTTTTTTTAGCTGCTGTAATTTGAGCTCTTTTCTTTTATCGTATTTTTTAGAAGCTGTTTAAAATGATTTGTAGATTTCGTATACGTATAAGAGTGGCCGGTGGGCTGCATTAAAAAATAACAAGAAAGAAGAATCATTTTTCAATACGCTTTCTTTTACCAACCTTAAAGAATATATTGAGTGGATCGTAACAGCAAAGAGAGAGGAAACACGGATGCAAAGAGTAAACACTACCCTTGAAAAACCAGGCAAAGAATGGAAGAAGCCCGTAAATTTTTAAAATTTTCATCAAAATTTTATACAATGCAACAATTAGCCCACGATATTTATGAGCGCGTTTTAACAGCGAAAATGTTTATGGATGATAATTTTCATGAGTCTTTGGATCTTGAACAAATTTCACAACAGGCATTTTTCTCCCGGTTTCATTTTCATCGCTTGTTTACGCGCATCTATAGAAAAACACCGCACCAATATCTTACGCTCCTCAGGATACAGCATGCAAAAGCCTTACTGGAAAAAGAAGGCATCACCATTACTGAAGTGTGCAACAGCGTTGGTTTTGAAAGCCTGGGTTCATTCAGCACTTTATTCAGGAAACAACATGGCTATGCCCCCCAATATTACCGCAACATTGCTTTCCTGAAAAAGAAACTTGCCAAAGAACAACCTAAAAGTTTTATTCCGCATTGTTTTATCGATTCTTATAAGCTTGATCAATAATTGTTTGAATTGCTTCAAAGAAACCTGCTATGAACTCATGGTAACGGACCAGGCAGTGCAGAAAACCCAGGACGGGAATAAAAATTTATAAAAGCAATATTCGAGAAACTATTCTAAGTTTCATTTGATAGCTTCACATCATTAAATTAATTTTTATGATAACAAAACTCTCTCACACAAGTCTTTTTGTCCTTGACCTGGATGCCGCTTATGATTTTTATGTAAACAAGCTTGCGTTTAAAGTGCACACTGATGTAAAAATGGAAAATGGTTTTCGCTGGCTTACATTGACGGCACCGGAACAACCAGATTTGCAAATTGCCATCCTGGAACCTCTGCATCCCGGAATGCATAATGACGAAGAAACACAAAATGCATTTAAGGTTCTCCTGGAAAAAGGAGCACTTGGCGCCGGTGTTATGTATACACCGGACTGCAGAGCTACTTATGAAGAATTGAAGGCAAAAGGTGTTGTATTTAAAGGCGAGCCCAAAGAGCAATTTTACGGCACAGAAGCTATTATTAGCGATAGTTGTGGCAATTGGTTTAGTATAACACAACCTAAGGAAATATAGTTCCCGGATTGAAGTTCAAGGTTAAGGTTAAGGTAATGTTCAAAGTTGAAAGTGTCTTATGGTAAGTTAGTTCCCTCTCTGCAGGAGAGGGGTTGGGGAGAGGCCTTCCATGTTGAAAGTTAAAGGTTCAAAGTTCATGCTCTACTTTAACCTTGATTTTTTTTATGCAGGTAAAAAATTAAATAGTTTTGATAAAATTTCCTTTTTAGGAAAACATGCAATAGTTTTATTGTCCTTTATCTTTGATAACAACTGCTGTTAAAAATTACTCCTGGTTCCGCTTAAGTATCTATTTTATTTAACTCAAAATTTATGTAATTATGAAAAAGACTTCATTATTGACCGTTCTTTTCTTTTTTTCTCTTGTATCATTTTCTCAGAATGAAAAAGTTCTGGCTCACAACAAAGAGCTTTATAAAGCCATTGAGACCGGTGATGTATCAAAAATCAAAGACTATATTGATAAAGACGCAGTTGATCATGGTGGGGGTGCTAACGGACAGGATGTTAAAGGCGGAGATAGCATCATGGCAATGTTGGGAGGTATTCATAATAGCTTTACAGATCTTAAAATGGAAGTAATTGCCGATGCTATTAATGGAGATTACGTGTTTAGTCTCGTAAGGTTAACAGGAACCACAACAGCTAACCCGGGAATGGGAATGCCGCCTAATAAAAAAATGGATTCGAAAAGTGTTGATGTGGTAAGAATAAAAAATGGCAAGGCTGTAGAACATTGGGAATTCATGGATCCTAAAGAAATGATGGCAATGATGGGCGCGGGGAAATAAAGTTTAAGGTTGAACGCTAAAAGTTGAAAGCAAGGGTTGAAAGTTTAAGGTTTAATCCCAGGCTCAGCGTGTCCAAAACAGTGTTAAGTTAAGTTTGTTTTGGCCTAACAAATTTTCCCATAAAAGGCTCAGGAGCGCAAAGAAAAATGCTTTGTGGCCTCCGTGGCTTTGTGGGACATGCGCCGGATCATGATTAACATAGCACCAGGAAGATTTTTTTAAGGCTTTTTATTAAAAAAATGACTTTGATAAACCTTCCTGGTTTTCGCCTGTTAGAGATCTTGACCGCAATGAGCTGTCGACGCCCAAAGAACCAACAGTACAAGTGAGTGACACAACTGGGTTGCCATGAAAAGCTATAGCTGGTTAAATAATCTTTTTTCTTTTTATTCAACAATTCGTCAACAAGTCCGGCCCAAGAACTTGTTCCAGGATTGCTGCGCTTAGCCAAAGCCGTTAGTTAATCCGCCAAATGATCAGTGATCAAAATCCCCTTCCCCCCGGATTCACTTTGGGCAATTCCTTCCTTGGAATTTTTTCATCTCTCATGGCAGCATCATAAACAAATGCGGCTACAATGGTTGCGGCCTGTACAAGATCACCTTCCTGTAAATGATCATAAACATCCATATTGCTGTGATGATTTCTTGTGTCATATTCAAGAGGATCCTGTATAAATTGAAAACCAGGCAGCCCCACTGCATCAAATGACAAATGATCGGTTCCACCGGTATTGCTAATAGTAAGGGTTTTGGCGCCAAGATCGTTGAACGGCACAAGCCACTGTTGAAAGATGGGCCGTACAGCCTCATTGCCTTGCAAATAAACCCCACGAATTTTTCCGGTACCATTATCAACATTAAAATAAGAAGAAAATTTTTCATGGGCTGGTAATAGTTTCATGTCTGCAGGATCCGCAAAAGTTTTCTTTACATAACCTCTTGAACCCAGCAGGCCTTCTTCTTCCCCACTCCACAATGCAATACGTATGGTTCTTCTTGGCTTTATGCCTATGGCTTGTAATATCCTTACGGCTTCCATCATCACCATAGAACCGGCTCCATTATCGGTTGCCCCGGTACCGGAATGCCATGAATCGAGATGGCCCCCAAGCATCACCACTTCATCTTTTAAATTTTTATCAGTGCCTTTTATTTCTGCAATAACATTATATCCCAATGTATCTGTAGTGAAAAATTTTGTTTGTACTTCTATATCCATTTTAACAGGAACATTATTTTTTAACAACCTTACGATAGTCATATAATCTTCCCATTGCAGCGCTATATCCAAAAAGTTAGCGGGATCGGTAGTTTTGTATGGGCCCGCCTGCTGAACAAAAATAGTTCCGTCGTGGTTGCGCGGATTGGTAGTAAATACGGCGAGTGCTCCTTCCCTTGTTGCCATGGATTTTAAGGTATTCAGTAAACTTTGCTGGGCACGGTTCTGGCTTATAAACTGTTCCCTTCTTTTACGCGCGGCAGCGGTATCTGCAGGCGGCATTTTAAAATTTGCCATGGAATCCAGCTCCTGATCGGTGTAACGTCTTGCATCTGGCTTAAAGCTTAACTTATAAAAATCATTTCTATCCATTATCAAAATCTTTCCGGCGAGTTTTCCGCGGTATGCCTCAAGGCCCGCAGAGTCCTTTGCCGCAATAAGAAGCACTTCAGCATTGTGCGAGCCGTTTGTTCCACCGGTCCACACTTTTGGATAGGCCTCCAGAGATTTATACCATGGAGCAGTCATAGCTATATAAGATTTTTCCAGCTCCCAACTCTTACCAAAACCACCCCATGGATCAAGCATCGCACCGGTGAGGCCCCACTGTGTCAATTGATCTTTTGCATAATTGGCAGCTCTCATAAAACCCGGTGAGCCAGTAAGCCGTGGCCCGCTTGCATCTGTTAAATGAAAAGCAATGTCCATTACTTTGGAATTTTCCAAACCTTCTTTCCTTATCCGGCTCATTGCACTTGTATCAATTTTCTCGCTTTGTGCAAATACAATTGCCGGAACCAAAAGAAAAAATAAGATGCGCGCTCTTAGACGCTTTTTAAAAATGACTTGTAAGATTTCGTATAAGTATAAAAGTGGCCGGTGGGCACCACCGGACACGGCGTCCCGCCGCGTTTGGTGTCTCACCAACCGCAATATGGTGAACGAAAATTTCATTTTTAAACACCTTCTTATATATTTCATGATTATAAATTTTTCGATAAGATAAAAACTTATTTGCTTATTTTAAAAACGATTACTTGTGTGAACCATGATTTTTACGATTAAATGATTGTTATGATTAAAGGCCTGCAAAAATTATGCAGGGTTATTTTTTTTTGATGAGAATTTTTAATGAAGTGCTTTTCTTCAAGGAACCGTAAAAATATTCAGCGTAATTTCTTTTATTAACCTTATGACAAAAATGCTTTTCTTCAATACAAATCTTTTTTGTCTGTTTTGTTTTGAAAACTTTCTTACATTTATTCAATAATACTATTTCGATTGCTTACTTTATCCCCATCCTTATTTTAAAAATTCAGGGGTATTATTTATAAAAATTTATCAACATGCAAAAGAACAAACAGCAATCAACACGAAGAAATTTTCTTAAACAAATAACGGGTACAACGCTGGCTCTTGGCGCCGGATCCCTGGGAGCTTTTGCTGCAGAGGAAAAAATTGAGGAACGGATAATTCAATATCAAAAAAACATCTCGCCGAATGACAATGTCAACGTAGCAGTTATAGGCATGGGAATTATGGGCAATAACAATGTCAACACTGCTTTGAAAGTTCCGGGTGTGCAGCTTGTTGCCGCATGTGATCTGTATACCGGCAGGCTGGAACGGGCAAAGGAACTACATGGCAAAGATCTTTTTGTGACCAATGATTACAGGAAAATTTTAGACAGGAAAGATATAGATGCTGTAATAATTGCCACGAGCGACCACTGGCATGCCCGCATTACCAAAGAAGCGTTGCAAAAAGGGAAACATGTATACTGTGAGAAACCGATGGTACATTTTATCAATGAAGGCCTGGAGGTTATAGCAGCGCAAAAGGCAAGCAAGAAGGTTATGCAGGTGGGAAGCCAGCGTGTAAGCGGCCTTCTTTATGCAAAAGCACATGAACTGTATAAGTCAGGAGAAATAGGCAAGCTCAATATGGTAAACGCTATTTACGACAGGCAGGATGCATTGGGTGCCTGGGAATATACAATGCCCACAGACGGATCTCCTGAAACTGTTGACTGGGACAGGTATATAGCGGGCATGCCCAAAATACCATATGATCCGAAAAAGTTTTTCTGGTGGCGGAACTATCGTGAATTTGGAACAGGTGTGGCAGGTGATCTGTTTGTTCACCTTCTTTCAGGCACGCATGTTATCACAGAGTCCAAAGGCCCTAACGCGATATTTGCTTCGGGCCAATTGTGTTACTGGAAAGACGGGCGGAACGTTCCTGATATAATGACGGGAATCATGCAATATCCTGAAACACCTGAGCATTCACCTTTTCAATTAACGCTGCAGGTAAATTTTGTGAGTGGTACGGGTGGTTCAGAAGTCATACGGTTTGTAGGTGATGAAGGAGTAATTGATATCAACGGGGAAGGGCTAACGGTCCATCACAGTATAATGGCCAAAGCACCCGGCATCGGAGGCTGGGATTCGCTGGAAACTTACCCCAAGGCTATGCAGGAAACATTGCAACAACAATATAACCAGAAGTACAGCCAGGAACAACAAATAAGGCCAATAAAACCAGACATAGTATACAAGGAACCTGCAGGCTTCGATGAGCATCTGCAGCACCATACCAATTTTTTTGATAGTGTAAGAACGGGTAAGCCGGTAGTGGAAGATGCAGTATTTGGTTTTAGGGCCGCCGCCCCCACACTGGCTTGTAATCAAAGTTATTTTGAAAAGAAAATAATTCACTGGGACCCGGAGAATATGAAGGTAGTGGGGTGAATTGTCAATGGTCAGTTGTCAATGGTTAATGGCGCACTCAAGATATTGAAGATCTCTTAATACAATTTGTTTATACAAATTAATTTGTGGTAATTCGTGTAATTCGTGGCAAAAAAATATTTTCATTTCTTCACAGTAAAATTTTATAAAAACATGCAACTATCCAGAAGGAAATTTCTTGTAAACGGTTCCCTGTCACTTGCCGGAACCGTATTTTTATCCAACAATATTTTTGCAGATAAAAAGGCCATGAACACTATAATGGGGCTGCAACTATATTCGGTGCGTGAGGATATGAAAAAAGATCCCATGGGTACATTGAAGCAACTGGCTGCAATGGGATTTAAAAATGTGGAACACGCCAATTATGTTGACAGGAAATTTTACGGATACAGCGCTTCAGAATTTAAGAAAGTTCTGGATGATCTTGGTTTAAAAATGCCGAGCGGGCACACAGTTATGTCTGATAAGCATTGGGATAAAGCAACCAATGATTTTACTGATG
>JBDTZL010000291.1:0-3296 GCA_040005125.1 Ginsengibacter sp. | reverse complement strand
GTAGTGAATGAATTGAAAAATAAATTTGGCAACTGGAAAATACCCTGGGGAACCATCAACCGGTTCCAGAGGATCTCCGGCGATATTAATCAACAATATAATGATGAACAACCCAGCTTGCCTGTGGGCTTCGTTGCTTCTACATGGGGAATGCTGCCTTCCTATGCCAGTAGTTATTATCCCGGTACTCAAAAAAGATATGGCGGATATGGAAACAGTTTTATCTGTGCTGTAGAATTCGGTAAAAAAATAAAAGCAAAATCATTGCTGGCAGGTGGTGAAAGCGGTCACCCCGATTCCAAACATTTTGAAGACCAGGCTGAGATGTACGCAACGGGACATTTTAAAGATGTATTATTTTATAAAGAAGATGTATTGAAACATGCTGAAAGAAGCTATCACCCAGGAGAATAAATGTTTTAATGCTCAGGTAAAACAAACAGGGATTGATTTTTATCATGAAAAAATTATTTACGAACCTTACCTTCTGGGTGCTGACAGCAATAGCAGCAGGTGCAGTTCTCGGATATCTTTCACCGGATACTGCCGTCAACATGCAGAAGTTGGGCACAAGGTTCATAGATGTGGTAAAACTATTTATCTACCCGATAATCTTTTTAACCATCACCCTGGGCATAAGCGGTATGACCAATTTAAAGACGGCAGGGAAGGTTGGGGGTAAAGCGATCATTTATTTTGAAATCGTTACCACGTTTGCTTTAATAATCGGGGTAATAGTAGTAAACATAATTAAACCGGGAAGCGGTGTCGTTACCGGGAACATACAGGGCGGAGATATTACCGGATATATGAAGAAGGCCCAAAGCTTTAGCTGGTGGTTGTTTTTAAAAGATAACCTAACCATACAGGTCTTAATAATAGCTATTCTTTTCGGGATATTTTTGAGTAAATATCAAGGCAGGCAAAAAATAATTGCCGCTTTATCGTTCCTTTCAAAATATGTTTTTAAGGCTTTACATTTTGTAATGTTGTTTGCACCCATTGGCGCTTTTGGTGGCATGGCTTATACAATAGGAAAATATGGGCTGCATGCTTTACTTCCATTAGGCAAACTCATGCTGACTATATACATAACCATGGGGCTGTTTATTTTTATTATACTCCGTTTTATTCTTCAGTACTATAAAATAAAATTGTGGCACTTCTTAAAATACATAAAGGAAGAACTACTTATTGTTTTCGGCACTTCGTCTTCCGAAGCGGGATTGCCTTCACTGATGGAAAAATTGGAAAAAATGGGTTGTTCCAAATCTGTAGTCGGGTTGGTAGTTCCCGCAGGTTATTCTTTTAACCTGGATGGTACGACCATTTACCTTTCCATGGCTACACTTTTTTTAGCGCAGGTTTATAATGTTCATTTAAATCTTAGCCAGGACCTTACTATTATTGGTATCCTGTTTATTACTTCAAAAGGGGCCGCGGGTGTTACCGGGAGTGGTTTTATTGTATTAGCATCTACATTAACCGCCATAAAAGTGATTCCCGTGGAAGGCCTTGCCTTGTTGCTGGGTGTTGACAGGTTTATGAGTGAAGCAAGAGCCATTACCAATTTTATTGGCAATGGTGTAGCAACCATTTTTCTTGCAAATAATGAAAAAGAATTTGATCGTGAAAAAATGAACCGGGCTTTTAATTATGTGGAAGAAACTAAAAATCCTTTATCATAAAAGCCGCGAAGAATTCTCAACAGCAACAGTATATTTCTTACAAATAACCGAGCCATTTATTTTCAGGATGGCTGGCTTTGTACCTGGCGTACCATTTGAATGGAAAATTTAAAATGATAATTACGCTGATCCATACAACATATACTACCCAAAGGGGATATCCGCCATCCGGCTGAATTCCCGCAAAATCAACCTTCCCTGTCCTGCGGCCGGAAACAAAAGAGAAAATCAGGGCAATTAAATGAATCAGGAAGATACCCAACCTTGCAGGCTTTGGAGGCACCGGTAGATCCCTGGTTT
The DNA here is from genome assembly GCA_040005125.1 of Ginsengibacter sp. Classification (GTDB taxonomy): domain Bacteria; phylum Bacteroidota; class Bacteroidia; order Chitinophagales; family Chitinophagaceae; genus Ginsengibacter. The sequence continues at coordinate 1,308 of JBDTZL010000291.1, read as the reverse complement.
AAACCGATAGCGTATGCATTAACCCTTTTGCGCTAAGAAGGGTATCCCTGTCTTTTTTATCCTGACCTATATGGAGCCAATTACAAAGATTATGGCAGGGATGGATAAGAATATGAGATCCGGAGGCCGATAGTTGAAAACATAGAAAACTTTTGCAGGCACGGAAGGATTTTGCATTTGGTACACAATGAGATTATTTTTATCATGCCAATTGCATAGGCTGGACAAGAGAAGGTAACGACCATCACAGCGGATGTGCAGTTGTTATTTCCAACGGAGATAAAGGAATAAAACAATGGAAATTGGTAAGCAGTACGCGGGCAGAACATTTTTTGATTTACTTCAAAAAAATCCAGGGGAAGTTTTGATTAATGAGGATGGCTGGGGAGAATTTTTTGCAGCTGTAGGGTCGGTATCGGTGTGGATTGAAAAAATTTCGTAGGGGCTGGGCTTGGCCCTGCGCTGGTTTGATCCACAAACAATTTCATGGCATGGCTTGCCCTGCCCTACACAATACAATATAAACTAAAAGAGATGCGCCATCACCAAACGCCTCTTCTAAAAACTTTTTCATTCCTTTGCCTGTAAATATTATAATTATGGATCAAACACTTTTGGGGATAGGAACAAGGCTCCAGCATACACGATACGGCCCCGGCGTTATCGTTGGCGTTCGCTATGCAACGTATCTCATCTCTTTTATTCACAAAGGAATTATTGAAGTAGATAAAACCGATGACGAGCTTGATGATATACAGCCTGAAAATGTAACCCTGGAAATTGAAACCAGTTCCGAGGTTGAGAAATCCCTTCTTAAGATACTGCGTTTGTGGGGCGACGTTAGTGAGGTGGTGAAGCTTGGCGAAAAATGGATTGGCGGAACAATATTATTGCAACCCAAAGACACTGCATTAAAACCTAAAGAAATTCCAATAGATATTTTCTTTCATAAAATTGTAATGGCCCGGGACAGGCTCCGGGTGCTTGAACAAAATATCAATAGTCATAAAAAACTAACCGACGAAGAAAAGGTAAACCTGCAGCAATACATTACCCGGGTGTATGGCTCCTTCACAACATTTAATGTGTTGTTTAAAAATAAAGAACATTGGTTTGCGGGAGAAAAGGGAAGTGAATAAACTCATGTATCTTCCCGGAAGAAAAAATTTTAAACGCCTGGTTTTTTTAAATGAAGATCCTGGCATAATATTTAATCATAAAAGTTTAAAACTATAATATGCAAAACACCGGTGGAAAATCATCCCATAATAAAAGCGATCAGGAAAAAGAAAAAGAAAGTATCGCGGA
>JBDTZL010000030.1:0-34473 GCA_040005125.1 Ginsengibacter sp. | reverse complement strand
AGCACGAATTTTGGTGCACGAATTACACGAATTGGAGAGAAAGTGGCAGCACGAATTTTGGTGCACGAATTACACGAATTGAAGAGGGAGTGATAGCACGAATTTTGGTGCACGAATTACACGAATTGAAGAGAAAGTGGCAGCACGAATTTTGGTGCACGAATTACACGAATTGAAGAGAAAGTGACAACCCGAATTTGATACTACAGCAACAGCTTTATTTAAAATTTCTGCCGGTATTCCTGAGGGTATTGATTTTTTAAGTGGCGCTGTATGTTTATATGCGCTGGTATCAGCAGGAGCCCTTATGGCTGCCGGGATCAATGCATCCAACAGCTCCCTACGCCACTGACCTGACTGGTTGTCATAAATACTAAAACCTATATTGTAACTCCATACGCCCCAGGAAAAATGTCTTTGTTCTGCCTGCTCCCTGTAAAACTTCAAAAGCTTTGCCCTCGAATCAATGTCTGCATGATCGCTGGCGCCAAATTCACCCATAAAAACCGGGCGCTTATGAGTTACCGCCCAGGTACCGGCCAGGTCCATTGCGCTTATTATTACATTTCGTTCATCCGCTGTTCCGGTCCACTTTGTTCCAATCCATTCCATCGGTTTCCCAAAAGGTAACCATTGCTCACCCTGCATAGTGAATTTAATTGGTTGATACATGTGAAAAGTGCCAATAATATACTGGTCGTTTTCCGGTAAGTGTAACCCGCTTAAATTTTGCGGACTATTATAAAAAATGGCACCAATGATCACAGGACGTACCGGATTATTTTTGCGTATGATTCCGAGCGCCTCAGTATAATATTTTTCCCAAAACTTTGTAAGTTCTCCATGTGGCTCGGCCATTATTTCAAACATTACCTGCTGGGGATAAGAAGAATAAGCAATTGATACTTGTTTCCAAAGGCTCAAAAACCTGTCCTTGTATTTATCCGGTTGAGCCATCAGTTGTTCATCAAGGCAGTTTTCTATAACGATCGCCAATTCATTTTTTAAAGCCTGCTTAATGACCCAGTCAATACGATCGCGGAAAGATTTATCTATTGTATAGGGAGCCGTGGAATCCATCCTGGCAACCCATTGTATGGGGAGACGGATTGCGGTAAAACCTGCTGATTTGATATTTAATAATTCGCTTTCGTTTATCCGGTTACCCCAGTCACCTTCTTTGGGGGCATCAAAAGTATAACCAAGATTAATCGTTTTGGCCAGCATCTTATTTGCAGAAAATATGTCTATTGTTTTTACCGGGGCAGCAACGATAGAATTCAGCAAGACACATAAAATAATCCACAATAATCCGGTTCTTTTTTTCATTTTACATGTTTTAGGGCTGATCTGAACAAGATAATTTTTTCAAATATAATATGGGATAATTTAATAAAGCCGTAACGGAAATAAACAGGATACAATAAACTTCCGGACAATTTTATCCGCAATCTGTAACTTTCAAACTTACGGTGCAGATAAAATAAGCGAATAAAACCCGTAATAAAAATGGTATCCGCCCGGATTTTTAAAGCCATAACGGTAATGGGTAATCGCAGTAATACTTATACTTATTACGCTGTATTGCAGCAACAGAATTCCCAAACATACGGCCCCTTTTTTGGTAACTCATAACAGGCATATTTCCTTTCACCCTGAAATATTAATTGAAACCATGTTTCCATTTCTGCGCTATTGCTATTGCTGTCTCCAGCATAAAAACGTCCCATTTTTCTGTTTCCCAATCGCTATTGGATAGTATTGATGATTGAAGAAGATGTACTGCATGACTGTAATTTGCAGCGGTCTCTAAAATATTTGATAAGGTCAGTTGTTGAACATGCAATAGTTTGTCTTCCGGTGGTTGTACCGGAATTATGTTCTTTGAAGGAAGAAAGGTATTTTCTCCTGTTAAGCGCCGTAAGTTCTTTTCTTTTTTAACGATGGCATCGAGCTTTATAAAATCACACCGGAACAATTTTCTTTTGTGTTCCGTATCAAGCCCATTGCCCAATTGTTCCAATACAACGTATTTTAAATATGGGCACATCGGCATACAGGCTTCTAATAATCGAAACACTTCTTCGGGAACTGCATCATCATGTGTGTCTCTTCTTATTTTTTTTCCTGGAATGATACCAGATTCCTCCCAACTGCCGCCCGAAACATGTATTTCTCTTACCCGGTGGAGTGGAAAAAGACGAATGAGATCATCAAATTCAATATTAAAATTATGGACCTGGCAATATAAATTATGAAGGTCTAAAATGATAAATCCATTTACCGGCTCTACCAGCTCATCTAAGAATTCACCATGCTTTTTTACTTCTTCCAGGGAATAAGAAAAGGCCAGGTTCTCCAGCCCAACCGGACATTTACAGGAATGATAGATCCTTTTTAACCTGTCGCGTCCAATAGCCAATGTGTTAGCTGTAAAGGGGATGCTTATGGGGGCGCCATCATGAAAATTTTTCCCGGTCATAAATCCAAAATGTTCCGAAATGTGATCGAATTGAAACGCGGCAGATACTTTTTCCAAATGTGTAAGCCAGCCCTGTTGCTGCTTTGACCATCGACCGGAAAATAATGAAAAGTACACTCCATGACCGATCAGCCTGTTTTCTTTTCCAAAGGTTTGTAGCAATTCTATAAACCAGTCGGGGATATTCCCGAATTTGAAAAGCGTATCGAAGGACCATTCAATTGCTTCTACTTTTTCAGTTTCAAAAAGAGGAAGAGCTGCCGATAAAATATCTTCATCCAGGTTACAGGATATGGAAGAAAAAATTTTGGACATAAAGTGTTATAAGGAATAAATGACGTAAAGAAATATTCTATTTTATCCCATCCCGCAGGCGGGGCAACTCACAGGCACGCCACTTTTTTTGGATTTTTCGGTACCAGGTTTTTTACCGTCATCAACTTTTGGTTTTTGGCAGGAAATAATGGTTCCCGCTGTAACAGCAACCAGTATCGCATTAAGAAGAGATTTGGAAAGCTTCATGTATTTGAATTATGGTATTTCTGAATATATTGGTGACACCGATATCTCCACGAACGTTGCAGATGGCATAAAAAATAAGTTTAGCAGGATTATAAATCAGGTACTATAGCTGATAAGCCAATCTCTTTTCAACCCATTGCCTGATGTCTGTCGCGGATAGCAGAACGATAGTCAAATATTGTAGCAGAGCACGAAATTTTGATTGTGACAGGTAATCCGGCGCGTAAAAAAGTTGAATTTTGCGTTATTGAAGACGAAGGAACCTGGGGGGGGGTATAGATACTTGTTTCTTTGCCAACATGATTCCAGATCCATTTAGTTCCTCAGGATATTGCAACATCGAGAGGCTTTTGCAATCCAATAGCTATAATTTTTTCCATTTGTTCATGAAATTCTGCACAACAGGCAGATATATTTATTTGTCCTTCTTCATGGATCTCTACATTAGCATGCTTTCCATGAAGCGGGCACATCTTGCTTATAATCTCTCTTATTAATTCTTCAGTGCTCATCCTCCACTTTTATTATATATATTATTCCACTTTTAGATCTTTTAATAAAGCAATTTTTATACCCAATTAATTACAAATAATAATTTGTGGATATATTATCTTTCAATTCCCGATGTAGCCGATATTTTTTTTAAATCAGTATTCATCCTGTAAGCCAAAAACAGGGCTACGGTTTTTCCATTGGCCCTTTGTGAAATCAGGAATGGTTTGCAGTTGCCCGTTTTCTTTGATAGATTTTTCGCTCAGCGGTGTAATGGAATACCATGTTGCAAGGTCATACACATCCAGTGGAAAACACACCATCGGCGCCTTGTTTGTTTTATAATATGGCTTGCAAAAAGAAAGCGATATACAGATTTGCCTGTGGGGATTTTAAAATTGTATCTTACCCAAACATTTAAAAAAGTTGCAGCAAATGCCTGAACCTTCACCGCAAAAAAATAAATTAGGTTTATGGACAAGCACCTCGCTTGTTGTAGGCAATATGGTCGGCTCCGGTGTGTTTTTAATGCCCGCGGCTTTGGCGGCTTATGGAGGCATCAGTTTATTTGGTTGGGTTTTTTCTGCAATCGGCGCCTTTTTACTGGCAAAGGTTTTTAGTAATTTAAGTAAACTGATGCCACGGGCAGATGGTGGGCCCTATGCCTATTCACGCGAGGGATTGGGTGATTTTGCAGGTTTCCTTGTGGCCTGGGGCTACTGGATATCTACTTTGTGTACCAATGCCGCTATTACGGTGGCATTGGTAAGTGCATTGAGTACTTTTTTCCCGGCGTTGGCAGCCAACCCTGTACTTGCTGTTGTTACAGGATTAGGCGCCATCTGGCTTCTCAGCTGGATAAATACATTGGGTATAGTAACATCAGGTAAAATGCAATTGATCACGACCATTCTGAAAATAATTCCGCTGTTACTTGTGGCTGTTGGTGGCTTATTTTTTATCCGCTTACAAAATTTTATCCCTTTTAACATAAGCGGCCATTCTGATTTTGCCGCCATTACTACTACCGCCACACTCACATTTTTTGCTTTTCTTGGTTTGGAATGTGCCACCATACCTTCGGGTAGTGTTGCCAACCCCGAAAAAACAATACCGCGTGCAACCATGTTGGGTACACTTACCGTAACCGTCGTTTATATACTAAGTACAATAAGCGTAATGGGAATGATACCTGCAAAAGACCTGCAGCATTCGGTTACACCATTTGCAGATGCAGCAGTTATTATCTGGGGAAGCAGTGCCCGCTACTGGATAAGCGCCGGGGTAGCCATGGCGGCTTTTGGAGCATTAAATGGCTGGATCCTGGTGCAGGGGCAAATACCTCATGCAATTGCAAAAGATAAATTATTTCCACCCGTATTTGGTAAAGAAAATAAGAAGGGTGTGCCAACCCAGGGTATTGTTATCTCAAGTATCCTGGTTTCTGTTCTTATGGCAATGAATTATACAAAAGGATTGGTAGAGCAGTTTAAAATTTTGATATTGTTATCAACTTTAACGGTACTGGTGCCATATCTTTTTTCTGCCGCGGCTTATATTATTATCCGGGTAGAAAATAAATATTTGAAACCTGGAGGTAGCTGGGTACCGGCAATTATCCTGGCATCTTTAGCTTTCTTATTTTCACTATGGGCCGTTGCGGGCTCCGGCCAGGAAATAGTCTACTGGGGTTTTATGTTATTAATGGCAGGGATACCTTTTTATGTGCTGATACTTTGGAAGAAACGACCGTGATTTGGTCAATGGTTAATGGCTAATGGTCAATGGTCAGTTGTGAATTGTAAGTATCCACAGACCTCTGACCTATGAGAATGTGTCTTACAAACTTTGAACTACAAACTATGAACTTTACAGCTCATTCAGAAATTGGAAAAATAAAATCGGTGTTCATTAAAAATGTACAGCAGGCTTTTATAAGTGATGCGCATATTGAACTGTATTGGAAAGAATTAAATTATCTCAGCAAGCCCGATCTTAAAAATGCTGTAACCGAGTATGCATCTTTTCAGTCTGTATTAAAACTGTATGGCGCAGAAATTTTTTGCTTCCCTGAAGATGCAACTGTAAACATGGATTCTATTTATTGCCGCGATGCTTCTATTGCTACAGACAAAGGAATGATCATTTGTAATATGGGTAAGGCAGCAAGAATGAACGAACCTCTTGCTGAAAAAAAAGCATTCGAAGCAAATGGCATTCCACTGCTGGGTGCCATAACCGCTCCGGGTACACTCGAAGGCGGTGATGTTGCCTGGCTTGACGAGCATACATTGGCGGTGGGTCATAGTTACCGGACGAACGAGGAAGGAATAAAGCAGTTAACAGCACTGTTGCAGCCATTGGGGGTAGAAGTAATTATTGTTTCGCTGCCGCACTACAAAGGCCCGGAAGATGTATTTCACCTGATGTCGGTTTTAAGTCCTGTTGATGCAGATCTTGCGGTTGTGTATTCTCCTTTAATGCCCATTGGATTCCGCAATCTTTTGATAAAGCGGGGTTATCAATTAGTAGAAGTGCCGGACGAAGAATTTGAAAGCATGGCATGCAATGTACTGGCACTTGCCCCACGGGAATGTTTGATGCTGGACGGGAACACAAAAACAAAAACCGCATTAGAAAATGCCGGTTGTAAAGTAACGGTGTATTCAGGAAAAGAGATCAGCCTGAAAGGAGGTGGCGGCCCTACGTGTCTTACACGGCCGGTTCACAGGTATAAATAAGACAGGCTTTTTCTATTTCATGGCCCGCGGGTATGATCCATACCGGGCATACAGCCGGGAGACATCAAATGATTCTAATACCTGCTTCTTTATAGTAAATCAAAATACAATCACCCCGGGGCTGAGCTTCGGTTTTTTAAATAATGCTTTATATCTTTAGCCATGATGGGTGTAATTTCATTCGCATTACAAACAATTATCCCGATGGCACATATTATAACGTAAAGGATAATAGATCTCAAAATCATTAAACAACATATTATGAGAGTAAAAGGAATTGGTTTATCCGTTTTTTTGATAGTTATTATTATCAACGCCACAAAAATATACTCCCAATCAATTCCTGATTCAACGGCCAGGAAAATTGACAGCCTTTTTAAAACATGGGATAATAATAATAGCCCCGGCTGCGCCATAGGCATTATAAGAAATGATTCCCTTATTTATGCAAAAGGCTATGGAATGGCAAATCTTGAATATGGGATACCTGTTACAGCAGAAACCATTTTTCACATGGCTTCAATATCAAAACAATTTACTGCTTATTCTATTGTTCTGCTTGCAAGAGAGGGTAAGCTGCAATTAGATGATGACATACGTAAACATCTTTCGTGGTTCCCGGATCTGAAAGAGAAGATCACCATACGCAATCTTTTGAACCACACGAGCGGCATAAGAGATCAATGGCAGTTACTTGCTATCTCCGGCACAAGGCTGGATGATGTGATTACACAGGAACATATTGTCAAGATCCTTGGCAGGCAGGAGGCACTTAATTTCAGCCCGGGTGAGCAATATAGTTATTCCAACAGCGGTTTTACAACACTTGCAGAAATAGTGCGCAGTGTTTCAGGGCAATCGTTAAGGCAATTTACAGACTCAGCCATTTTCAAGCCTTTGGGAATGAATAACACGCACTTTCATGATGATTACACGGAGATCGTTAAGAATCGTTCTTATTCTTATGAAAGGAAAGACAGCGCACATTATAAAAATAGTATCCTGAGTTATTCCAATGTTGGTGCAACCAGTCTTTTTACCAATATAAACGACATGTCAAAGTGGATAATGAATTTTTATGATCATAAGGTTGGAGATCAAAAGGATATTGACCTGTTAACCCTGAAAGGTAAATTGAATAGTGGCAAAGAACTAAGTTACGCATCCGGCATTGTATCAGATACATATAATGGCTGGCGGCAATTTTCTCACGGAGGAGCCGATGCAGGTTACAGAACGTACGTAACTGTTTTTCCTGATTTAAAAATGGGCTTTGTAATTTTTAGTAATCTTGGAGATTTCAATCCCGGCGGTAAAGTATATGATATTGCCGGCCTTTTTGTGAGGGATACCTCAAAACATAAAGATCTGGAAATGCCCAAAACACCCGATAGCAGCAAGGCATTTTTGAAAGATACAATTACCATAAAAAAATTTACGGGGAGTTATATTTCTGACGATGGAATGCAGCTTGGTTTCCGGTTAGTCAACAAAAAGCTTTATGCAGATGCGTTTGGCCGGTCGTTTCTTTTGCTAAAAAAAGACAAAGATACTTTTTCCTTATTTATCGATCCCGGGGTAAAGCTTTCATTCAGCAGCAATGCAAGCGGAGATACAAGTGTATTTGCGGTCGTTTCTTCCGATGAAAAACACGTCCTTAAAAAATATATTGCCGACACATCGCAGCCAGATCATTTGCTCCAGGCTTATACGGGCACTTATTATTGCCCTGAATTGGATTGTAAATACGGAATATCCTTAAAAGATCATCACCTGTTGTTAACCAATAATAAGTACGATGATACCCCGTTAACTTTAGTAGGCGCCGATCATTTGATCAATGATTTTTGGTGGATGGGCCATCTGAAGATTATACGCAATAATAAAAACGATATTACAGGATTTGAAGTTAATAATGGAAGGGTAATGCATTTGAAATTTAATAAGCTTTAATCTCACAATACCCGGGCAATTTTAATTATGAATGCCTCAGCTTCAGGTACTGATTCAATTCTGTTGCTCCTGCCTTAATAAGAACCTGTAAATCATCATAGCTGCCGATTGAATAAATTACTGAGGGGCAGGTAAGGCAAAAACCTCTTACCTGTTTTCAAAACCACCAGCGATATTTCATAATATCATTTTTCGGTTATACGCGTTACCATCCCCATAAGGAACAGGCAGGCAAATAATTTTGTTTGTTCCGGTAATGAGCAATTCTATGTTGTTGACAGACGTGGATATAAGAACAGCAGCAACCAACCCGGCATTTATTCCGATGATAAATGAGAAGTCCTGCTTAGATACGGCATAATGACAGGAAGTATGAGCAAAAGAAAATTACTCTTAAATCACTCGAACTAAGTTTTTACCTTCATATCCGCAAACCAGGTAGTCGCAATTTTTCAACCCTTACAAAAATAATATGGGGTCTTACTATTTTCGATTGCAATTATTGTCAGTGAGTTTAGTTTTATGCCCGGGTTATTTTATTGTAAACGCACAAAACTGTCCTCCCAATATTGATTTTGAAACCGGAACATTTAACGGGTGGACTTGTTATATCGGTTCCGCGGCGGCAGTGAATGGTCAAAATGTGATTTCATTGAATCCTATAAGCGGGCCAATTCCTGACCGGCATACCATGTACACTGCAAATTCCGGGGACAGTGTAGATCAATATGGACACTTCCCCGTAAATTGCCCTAATGGCAGCGGGCATTCTATCAGGTTAGGAAATAATTCTGCCGGCACCGAGGCTGAAGGAATATCTTATGAGTTTACCATTCCCGCCGATCAAAATATCTACTCCCTTATTTACCATTATGCAGTAGTATTCCAGGATCCCAATCACCTCGAATATCAACAGCCAAGATTGGTGATCGAAATTACCGACGTGACTGATAACAGGCTCATAGAATGTTCTTCCTTTACTTTCATCCCGTATGGTTCACTGCTGCCGGGTTTTTTTCAATCACCCAATCCAAATGGTAATACACCGGTATGGTGTAAAAACTGGTCGGCCGTGTCCGTTAATTTAGATGGAAATGCAGGAAAAACCATCCGGCTTTTTTTTAAAACTGCCGATTGCACTTTCAGAAGGCATTTTGGGTATGCATACATTGATGTAAACTCCGAATGTAGCAGCGAGTTTGTAGGTGCTTCTTATTGCCCGGATGATACCGCTGTAAATGTAACGGCACCATATGGGTACCAGGATTATACATGGTATAACAATACATTTACCGAGGTGCTTGGCACACAACAAACTATTAGATTCAAACCGCCCCCCGGTGCAGGTACAACCTATGCTGTAAAAGTGGTTCCTTACAATGGCTATGGCTGCCTGGATACTTTATATGCCAGGCTGGTAGACACATTAACTGTATCTGCAAATGCAGGGCGGGATACCGTTTCCTGTAATCATAGCCTGGTGCCACTTGGTGCTATTTCCAAGCCCGGTTTGGTATACAGCTGGAGCCCTGTTGCTGGATTATCCAATCCTGATATTGCGAATCCCTTAGCTGCACCGGATCATACTACGACTTATGTCCTTGCAACCAGCCACGATGGGGGCGGATGCCGTGATACAGATAAGGTAGTAGTAAGAAGTTCCCTTATAGATAGTTCATTGCAATTGATTGGCAGCGCAATGTATTGTTCAGTCAATGGTGACAGTGCTATATTGAAGGTTCGCCAAACAGATGGTATTCAATGGTTCGAAAATAACGGAATATTAGATGGGGCGAATCAAACGAATTACAGGGTCACCCAAACTGGTGAATACTATGCCAGGCTTTCTAATAATGATGGTTGCAGCATATCTACCAAAAAACAAACTATTGTTATTGACGATCCGAAACCCGGGATAAATTATCCGGTGCAATATGCGGTCATTGATTTCCCGCTTGACCTGGAGGCAAGGAAGTTTGGAGATACTGTTTTATGGAGTCCCGGCACCTGGTTAAATTTCCGAACAAGTTATAACCCGGTATTTGACGGGCCATCCGAACAATTATATACCATAGAAATAAAAACAAAGAGTAGATGTGTAACTGTAGATACCCAATTGGTAAAAACGGTTAAGGATGTTGAGATGTATGTTCCTACTGCCTTTACTCCCAACAATGATGGCCTGAACGATCTTCTGCGCCCCATATTGATGGGCGTCAAAGAGCTTCGTTATTTCAGAATATTCAACAGGTTGGGACAGTTATTGTTTGAAACGAAATCTCAGGGAGCAGGATGGGATGGTTCATTGCAAGGTATCCCACAAACGACACAAGTGGTTGTGTGGACAGTAGAAGGAATAGGCGTGGACAATAAGATTTACGGGCGAAAGGGCTCCAGCATATTAATGAGATAAGGATAATTTTATTGAAGATATGGACCGATCCAAACTAGCGCTATGTTAATTATGATTTGGCGTATGTCGAAGACAAACACAAAGGGCACAGAGCATTTTTCTTTCTGTCAGTGACTTAATGGGAAAATCTGTCACGGCATAACAGACTTAACCTGACGCTAGAAATAAAATTGGAATTATCCAACCTTTAAAACATAACGATAAAGGTTAAACGCAGAATTACCGTATTTATATTTATGATATTGTTGGAATCAGAATCAATCCCTGACGTGTAACCCGGTGAGATTGATTGCAACCTCCTGGTAAAAGCTCTTTTCCCGGATACCCACATATTCTTTTAAAAGAATCATCACTTTCATTTTGAGCAAATAGAAATTGCACATTATCTTGTACAAAGAAATTTTTTTTAAACAATCCCGATGGCAACTTCTTTTATCCAGGTACTGGTGTGTTTATTGGCGGGTATTGGTGTAATAGTAATTCTTACAGCCAGGTATCGTATACATGCTTTTTTTGCTTTGCTCATTGCCTGCTTTGTCGTCGGGCTTGGGGTACAAATGCCTGTTACAAGTATTATCGATTCAGTTAAAGAGGGTTTTGGCAGTATCATGAAATCGCTGGGTTTGATTATTGTTTTGGGAACTACTCTTGGTGTAATATTGGAACATACCGGCAGCACAAAAGTGATGGCTGCATTTATTTTGAAGAAGGTGGGTGAAAAGCATGCGCCGCTGGCGATGAGCATTACCGGTTTTATTGTAGGCCTTCCTATTTTCTGCGACTCAGGATTTATAGTATTGAGCGGACTTAACCGGTCTTTGGCAAAGCGAACCGGCATCTCAGTTGTTGTTACAGGCGTTTCTCTTGCTACGGGCTTATACGCGGTACATTGTTTAATTCCGCCACATCCTGGTGCTTCATCTGCGGCTGCGGCTATCGGTGTTGATTTTGGAAAATTAATATTGATAGGAATTGTGTGCGCCCTTCCTGCAATGATCATTGGTTATTGGTGGGCCAGTTACGCCGGTAAAAAAATGCCGGTCCCGGTTATCGAACAGGAAATAATTGCCGAAGCAATAGAAAGGCCACCATCTGTGATGAAAGCATTTCTCCCGGTTATGATCCCTATTATTTTAATTGCGGTAAAATCTTTTTTGGTGATAGAAAAATCTGCAACAGGTTGGCTCAATATTTTTTCTTCATTGGGCGATCCCGTAATTGCATTATCTATTGGTGTACTTCTTGCGTTTAATTGCAGCAGGTCTTGGACGAGGAACATTATCAGTAAGCAATTACAGGAATCTGCTGAAAAAGCGGGCGGTATTTTAGTTATCATCGGTGCGGGCGGCGCATTCGGCGGCGTATTAGCTGCTACAAAAATCGGGGAACATTTTAGCGAAGTACTTCCCCTGGGCAGTTTGGGAATAGTATTTCCTTTTCTGTTAACCTTCATTCTTAAAACAGCACAGGGTTCTTCTACAGTTGCTATTATTACTGCAGCTTCTATTGTTCAACCTCTGTTACCTGCCCTGGGCCTGGAAACGCAAACAGGGAAATTGCTGTGCGTTTTATCTATGGGCGCAGGTTCTATGATGATCTCTCATGCCAATGATGCCTATTTTTGGGTAATTGCGAAATTCTCGGGGCTTGATATGAAAACGATGCTGAAAGTATACTCAGTCGCAACCCTGTTAATGGGATTGACAACATTGCTGATGGTGTATGTACTATCTTTAATAATGTGAGGCAAGGGTTACTGTTTTGAAGTTTAGATAGTTATGTAATTATAAATTATCATGCATATACTTATAGCCCCAAATGCTTTTAAGAATAGTCTCAATGCTGCAGGCGTTGCCGAAGCTATAGGAGAGGGATTGCGTGAAAGTAAACTGGATTGCAGCGTTGAATATTTTCCTATTGGAGATGGCGGCGATGGAACAGCAGCTTTGATAGTGCAAAAATATAATGGCGATATTATTAATGTTGACGTGCAGGATGCCCTGGGCAGAAATATACACTCTTCATTTGGTTTGATTGGCGAACGCAATACTGCTGTGATCGAATTGGCAGATGCTTCAGGATTGCGATTATCAGAATCAAAGGAACTGGACCCTCTGCATGCAACAACATTTGGTACAGGTGAATTAATTAAATACGCGTTAGATAAAGGTGTCGGAAAGATCATCATGTGCATTGGGGGCAGTGCAACGGTAGATGGCGGAATAGGCATTCTACGGGCGTTGGGTGCCCGGTTTCTTAACGACGGGAATGAGATTTTAGAAGGCATACCGGAAAGCCTGGTCCATCTTGCTTCAATTGATCTTTCCGGCTTTGACAAAAGAATGTTGAGTTGCGAATTGATTATCCTTTGTGATGTGGAAAATAAATTGTTAGGCGAAGCCGGTGCAGCAAAAATATTCGGTCCGCAAAAAGGTGCATCTGTTGAAGATGTACAGAAACTGGAAGATGCTCTAACGAAATTTCGGGATATGACTTTAGGTAAAACCGGGATTGATATGGGAACTATTCAACATGGTGGAGCGGCAGGAGGTGTTGCTGCTGGGCTGTCTGTGTTTTGTAATGCAAAACTTGTAAATGGCATAGACTACTTTCTTACCATAACCGGTTTTAATGAAGCCTTACAAAAAGCCGATCTTGTTATTACAGGTGAAGGAAGTATAGATGCGCAAACTTTGAACGGTAAAGGGCCTTACGGTGTTGCAGTAAGAGCCAAGGAAAAAAACATTCCGGTTATTGGCATTGCCGGGAAAGTGCCTCTTACAGCAGATCCTCAATTGCAAAAATATTTTGATGTCTTGCTGGCAATTAATAATGAGCCTTTTGAAATAACAAAGGCTATAAAATATACAAAAAAAAACCTGGTAAGAACGGGTAAGGTTGTTGGTAATTTGCTGGAGATGCATATACATTCAAAATAGAAATTATTAATCACAGTTTATGGATGCCGGTATATTAACAGGAAATGAAGTTCGGCTACCCGATCCCGTTAGAGGGTGGAGACCATTCAGTGTGCGGGAAATTACTTCCCCAGCGGGGTTTTCATTCTCCAGTCTTTTTTAACAGAGCATGAAACTCAAACATGTGCAGAGACTTCAACCATATGGAAAGTCAACCTTTATATTTTTCAGTGTTCGCCAGGCATCGGGGTTTCCGGCAAGTTCTTCTCAATTCGGTAAGGTTCGTATGGTGTTGGGGTAAGAGCGAAAGAAAAAAATATTCCTGTTATAATGTATTGCCGGTAAAGTGGGTCTTACAAACAATATTCAATTGCAAAAAATTTTTTTTGTACTGCTTCCAATTAATCATGAGCCTGTTGAAACAACAACTGCTATGAAAAATGAAAGATAAACCGGAAGAACTGCTCAAACTATTGGTGACATGTTTGGCGATGCAAATTCATGAGAAATAGAAAGTATCAAAGAAATAAATTCTGTTGGAATCAGACGAGCCACATGGGTATATTCGTAGTCATTCCCAAATTATTTTCCCACCGCCAAAATAACAATTATTAAAAGTTGCATACCCATGAAACCACACATCAGTATTTAATCCATCATTATACCTAATAATATCATCATTAAACTGAACCAGGGTTGAATTAGACGAAATTAACATTTGTCTGCCTATTACAGATGGAAGAACACAGTCAAATGTAGAATTGTCAACAGTAATTGGTATCTGGGTAGAAAAGGTTCCAACTGTACCTATACTTTCAGCAAACCAATGGTCAATATGGGTACTAAAATAATGTGCAGCACTTATATCAAAACAATGTATATTCCTGCCTGCAATATTTGCCCCATCAAAACTATAATCCCCGGCCTGAAAATTACCGTGCTTGCCAATTGATACAACACAAAAAAGACTGCCCCAGCAATAAAGACCATTAAATACCATGTCTTTTTCCTGCGCCTGCCCATTTACAACACCCCATTTACCATCAAACAAATGAAGATTTTCTACCCTAAGTATATCATCGTTTTGAGTAATTCCATTTTGAGACATTCCCAGTAGCATTGAATAACCGCCTATTGATATTTCATGTAAATGTATTCCTGTGGAACCACTTCTTGTCGTACCGTTTATAGGAGGTCGCCAATCTATAGCAACACCTATATAATTATCATTACAATTATTTCCCGATATGTCCTTAAAGTTAGTTTCTGTTGTATTGTAATAAATACTATCGGATGTTACAGGCGATTTAAATAATCCAAAAAACTTTACATGGTCTATTTCACTCCCCTTATTTAATTGCATATTAAACCCACAGCCGGAAGCGGAAGTGTATTGAAATGTGGTACCTTGTCCGTTGTCCCAATAAGATGCATCACCATAAAAATGTAATGAACATTGCTGATAAGCATTATTTGCAATAACTTTTACCTCTAACGGTTTTGAATATTTATAAGTACCATTTGGTGTAAAACAATTTGTAAGACCATTGCCCATACAGGTATTGATCGACTTTTGCAAATTCCACCAATTATCCGCATTAGTTGTTTTAGTACCATACCAGGCAGTGCTGAAAACATCATTATATGTTTGTATGTTTTTTAAATTTAAAGAAGTGTCAAAAACCTGTTGAGTTAAGGCCGCGTCAATGATACAATTTTGTATTGTACCTGTCCCATGAATGATATACTCGTTTATTCTCAACACCCTGCCACCTCCATCCCAAATACTATTCACAGTAGTATCCGATACCATTACAATGGCATTTGAAAGCATGATGGTACTATTTGCATGGGAATCCCCAGGTGCAAGGTCAAATTTTTGGCAATTTGCAACCAATATCAGCATGGCGGCCAGAAGTAAGCTTTTCATTATTTTGGTTCTTCAGGATTGGACGCGATTGGCGAAATTCTTCAACATCACTACACAAACAGGAGTATTAAAAATACTACGGCAACAGAAGCTTTTTAGATCATAAACTTCCGTTGTTTAAAATTCTACAAGAGTTTGAAAATTACGAGAAATTTTTAAAGCTTTTTCATGAAATCCTTCAGGAAATACATCAGTATACTCTTGTGTCAGTATGCCTTCATGGGGTGATTGATTTTGATTTACCGCGCGGGAGATTATAAAACTTGTTTCATCTTTAAAACTTAATCCGTTTAACCCGGGATAATAATGTTTATATAAACATTATTTGGTAAATAAATTCTTATTGTCTTTTTTATTTTATATCTGCAGGTCTTACCAGTGGTTTCAAATCCAAATTTAGTCTTTTCCTGTTTATATTCTCCAACAAAATCTACAAAAAACTATATAAATAATATCAACTTCATCATTCCTTTAATATCCCCGGGTTACACCTGATAAAAATCTGAAATATCAACAAGACCTTGCTAAATATTCTATCCGGTGTCCACTAAGGAAAATACCGTGTTTTCTTCGTGCCGTTTGTGGCGACATATGCTGCATTATGACCTGGAATAAGCGCAACTTATTTGGCAGGCATATTTAATAAACTAAAAGATTAATATTCATTAGCAAAATTTTATTTAGAGCGAACAAATATTTTTGAATACTGGTGCGTTTTTTAGCAAGCTAAGTTCGATTAGCCTATACCGTTAGAGACATGAGGCATTTGATATATGAGAAATGTCTAAATTTGAAAAGAGGAAATATAGCCGGGAGCTTCATGCGGTTGATCGTGAAGCCAACGTCACAAAAGACATTATTCAAAATAACCGCAAAAGCAGAATGAAACATGTTTAAATTTGATCATGCAAAAACCCATATTGGTTGTTAAGATAGGCACAACAGTTATAACTAACGCTGTTGGTATTATAGACCATAAAATAATTAAAAAAGTAATAAAGGAAATTGCGGCGTTAAGCAAAAACTACCGTGTGGCATTAGTGTCAAGTGGTGCGGTAAGCAGCGGCAGGTCATTCATTAAAAATTACAAAGGAACCCTGGTAGAACGAAAAGTTGCTGCTGCGGTGGGCAATCCTATTCTTATCCAGTTGTACCATAAACATTTTTTAAAATATGGTATTACCGTCGCACAGGCATTATGCGAAAGGCATCATTTTTCTAACCGGGGCCAGTTTTTACAGCTCAAAGAAACTTTTTTGGAATTCTGGAATAATAATATTCTCCCTGTGGTAAATGAAAATGACCTGGTGAGCAATATTGAATTAAAATTTTCTGACAACGATGAATTGGCGACCCTTATCGCCATTGGGCTTGATGCGGAAACATTGATCATTTGCACTTCTGCAGGTGGCTTTTTGGATGCGGAAAAAAAGTTAATACCGGCTGTAGATAAAATTGACAGTGAAATATTAAGTTATGTAAGCGCCGAAAAAAGCCCTCTCGGACTTGGAGGTATGCTTTCCAAACTCACTTTTACCAGGCTGGCTACTTCATTAGGAATAAGAGTTATCATTTGTGGTCTTTCAGGACAAAATTCCTTTTCACTCGCGTTGTCAGGCAAAAAAGGAACTACCTTCAAACCTCAGAAATCAAATTTAAAAGCCCGGCAAAAATGGCTGGCAAGCGGCTCCATAACTTTTGGGGGAATAAGGGTGGATAAAGGGGCCGAAAGGGCTTTACACAATCGTAAGAGTTTACTTACTGTAGGGATAGGCCAGGTGCAGGGAAGTTTTTCTGCCGGTGAAGTTGTTCAATTAATTAATGAAGAAGAAAACATAATAGGTGTGGCAAAAGTAAAATTAAGTGCTGCGGATATTGCTGCACAAATTTCCAAAAAGAATATTATAGCAGCCCATGCAGATAATATTGTAATTTTTTAAAAAAATATGAAAAGAATTGAATCGCTCATAATCAAAACTTATAAGGCATCTTCTGCCCTTCGTAATACACCCGATGCAGTAATTAAGAAGGCTTTGAAGATGCTGGCAGATGCTGTTGAAACAAATATGGATGTTATTTTAAAAGCTAATAGCATAGATGTGGCGAAACAGGACCCTTATGATCCGAAAACTGACCGGTTGTTGCTGAATAAAAAAAGGATAACAAATATCGCGACCAGCATACGAAAGATCAGTGCATTACCCAATCCTTCAGGTAAAGTATTACAAAAAAGTAAATTATATAATGGGTTATTATTACAAAAAGTAACCGTTCCTTTTGGTGTGGTCGGTACGGTTTATGAGTCAAGGCCCAATGTAACATTCGACATCGCGGCTTTGTGTTTACGCAGCATGAATGGTTGCCTGCTGAAAGGAAGCAGCGATGCCGACAATACAAATCGCGCAGCCATTGGAATTATCAAAAAGGTATTGAAGGAAAATAATATAAATCCCGATTGCATTACGCTGCTGCCATCGGAGAGGGAAACTGTGCAGGAATTATTTACTGCCACAAAATATGTAGATGTAATTATTCCACGCGGGTCCGACAATCTTATACGGTTTGTAAGAGAGAACAGCCTGGTGCCTGTTATTGAAACCGGGGCCGGTGTGTGTCACATTTATGTTGAGAAAGAAGCCTCTGTTGATAAAGCGCTTAACATTGTAGTTAATGCGAAGGTCTCGCGGCCTTCTGTATGCAATGCAGTGGATACTGTTTTGATCGATAGTTCCATTGCCCCGGAATTTTTACAAAAGCTGCAACCATTATTTGATAAATACCAGGTGGAAATTTTTGCAGACAATAATGCTCATAAATTATTAAAAGGGTATCCTTATCTGAAGAAAGCCGCTAAGGCTGATTTTGGCCGTGAGTTCCTGAGCCTGAAATGCGCAGTAAAAGTGGTGAAGGATATAGACGGGGCGCTTGCACACATTCAGCAATATTCTACCAAACATTCTGAAGCCATTGTATCTGAAAATAAAAGCAACTGCAACCGTTTTTTACATGAAGTAGATGCTGCCGTGGTATACACAAATGCTTCCACAAGATTTACCGATGGGGAAGAGTTTGGCCTTGGTGCTGAAATAGGGATTTCTACACAAAAGCTACATGCCAGGGGACCCTTTGCATTGGAAAAATTAGTCACCGAAAAATGGATCATTAAAGGAAACGGGCAAATAAGGTAAAAGTAATTTAAGATGTGAAAGCTCTCTTTTACTGTTTGTATTATTTGATATTGAAACGTGCTTTCAATATTGTCCGGCAAAATCTACAATGAATGCTGAATATGTTTTATAAACAAAACTTCCGGATATTTGCACTATCCACATTGCTATCATTTGCTGCACAATCCCAGGTAATCATCGACAGCAATAAAACTACAATTTATACTATCACCGGCTATGGCGCCGTTGCTGACGGCAAAACATCCAATACATCTGCTATTCAAAAAGCAATAGAGGATTGCCATAAGCACGGCGGAGGAACAATAGTTATACCAACCGGCGACTTTGTTACCGGCTCCTTAAGGTTATACAGTAATATGAATGTCTATTTTGAACCCGGCGCTGTGCTCACCGGCAGTACAGAAAATAAGGAATACGGCTACCAGAAAGATATTGGTTTCAGCGGGCCGGGGGCGGGTATTAAGACGGGGATACTTGTGGCCTATCATGAACATAATATTTCCATTTCAGGAACTGGTACTATAAAGGGTAATGGCCCATCATTTATGTATATGGACAGTCTCCAGTATGCGATGGATTTTGCACAGAAATATACAAGACAGAATGATAATTACATGAATCCAAAATATGGCCGTGATGATGGTCCGGTGTTATGGAAAGGTACTTATGAAGAGAGGCCGGGCGTAATGGTTATTTTTTCAGATTGCAAAAATGTAAACGTGAGTAATATCCATCTTGAAGAGTCACCTAACTGGACTATAGCCTTTTTGAATTCGGAAGACATAAAGATAAACGACATTACAATTCTCAATAACATGAGCATCCCCAACAGTGACGGCATCGATATGTATGATTCAAAGAACATTACTATTTCAGATTGTAATATACAGGCCGGAGATGATGCCATTGCTATCGTAAGTTCAAGTAACATCACTGCGTCCAACTGCATTTTACATTCCCGCTCATGTGGTATACGCATAGGCTACAATGTATTCAACCATAATAATTCGGGCAATCTTTTGTTTAATAATATCATTATTTATGATTCAAACAGAGGTATAGGCATTTTTCAACGGCAGAAGGGAGATATGGAAAATATGATCTTTTCAAACATTATTATCAGCACGCGTTTGCATAGCGGCCAGTGGTGGGGGCATGGAGAGCCCATACATATTTCTTCTGTTCCGGGATTGGGCAGTGCAGAAACCGGTGTCATCCGCCACATTCACTTTTCAAATATTATTGCTTCATCAGAGTCAGGCATACTTATTTATGCGTCTTCGAATGGGCTTATAGACGACATTTCTTTTGATAACGTAGATCTGTCTGTAAAGCAAAGCCCGCTTGCTGAAGGATATGGTGGCAATATAGATTTGAGGCCAACTAATAATATAGCCTTAGGGATCTTCAAACATTCAATCCCCGCTGTATACTCCGATCATGCAGATAACCTGGCAATCAGGAATATGAATGTGCATTGGGGAAAGGGGCTGCCTGATTATTTTACACATGCTGTAGAATGCGCAAATTTTGAAACTGTAACCATCGATGGCTTACATGAACGATTACCTGGTAGCAGCAATACATTGATGTCCACAATTTATTTGCATAAAGGAAAAACCTGCGATGTAAAAGGAGTTACTTCAACGGATAAAAGTAGGAGGTTGGCAGTGAAGGATGATAGAGAGTAAAAAAAATGGCTCGCATATAGGCGAACCATTGTAAAAAAGCGGTATCTATTCTATGCCATACCTGTATAAACTTTTATCCCTAATTAATTGATGTCTGCATCACATTTAATCCAACCACTTCGCTGGCTGCTCTTAGGATAAAATCGGCTATCTCGGTTGGATGGGAAACCAGGGATGCATGGCTTGCGTTCAAAGAAATTATTTTCGCCTTCATACGCTCAGCCATAAAATGCTCTCCGCCGGGTGGGATCATCCTGTCGCCTTCCGATACCTGGTACCACGTAGGTAAGTTTTTCCAGCCCGCATTGGTTATCGTATCATTAAAACATTTTACAGAAATTGGCCTTTGGGTTATGGCCATCACTTTTGCTTCTGCCTTGTCAACATCCTGGCAAAAATTCTCGGGAAACATGTCTTTATCGATCCAAAGGAAACCGTATTTGTCAGGACGTACAGCTGCAGCCCCGGGTGGGGGTTCTGCGCCTGCTCCCAGACTGGTAAGGCTTTCTCCTTCGTCCAGGCCAAAGCCTGCGATATACACCAATCCTACAACATTAGGGCAAAGGTGCGCAGCCTCTGTAATAACTGCGCCACCATAAGAATGTGCTACCAGGATCGTGGGGCCGTCCAGTGCCTCTGCTGCACGGCGAGTTGTTTCTGCATCTTCTGCCAACCCGTTCATGTTATTTTGTGTTGCAACCACATTATATCCTGCATCTTTTAAAGCAGGGATCACTTTGCTCCAGCTGGACCCATCGGCCCATGCTCCGTGCACGAGCACGATGTTAACTTTGTTTGTCATTAAAAAAGATTTTAAGATTTTGAAAAATTTGTTTTCAAATTTAATGGGTTTTTAACTCTCCCGAATGTCATCCGGGTTATTAGAATATTAAATAGCTAACGATCAGGATTCTTTGCGTCAAGGCAGGATATACATACAAATTAAATATTCGATCTTAATCTATAGGAGAGCCACTATTCACTGCATTCATTATCCAGAACATACATTACTTTATCATAATATTCTTTGGCTTTTTGCGGAGTATCTCCTATACATACCAAACCCAATTTTCCATATTGCGAAAGAGCTCCTACAAGATGAAACATCACACCTTCCTGCGATGCCCCATCATACATCAATGAATGAAACATAGCGATGTCAAAAAGATCGTGCGGGGTTAATCCCTTGTAGCACTCTTTGCTTACATTATCAGTAGAAAAGTAAAATCTTTTGTTGCCGCTTGCCGTTAAATATTCTCCTTTTTCTGCATTATACACTCCGTCAGTTAAAAACTGTAACATAAAGAAGGGATGAGTAGTTCCTCCCTTTCGCAGGTTAATTTCAATAGCATAATGCATCCATTCATCATTTTGCTTTACAGAAATAAAATCAATGGCAAACCTGCCAAGGGCCCCCTTCTTTTCCAGCGCTTGTGCAATCTTTTTGCCTTCTTTAGCCAGCGAAATATTATATTCACCGTTTGCCGGAAAGCTGGCTCCAATAAAAATTTGTCCGTCTTCACCACCTAATAACTGGTCGTGTGTGCTGAGCACTTCTACCTCGTGCAAAGGATTAATGAGGCACTGTACAGATGGCGAAGTTTTTATATCAGCATCAATGAACTCTTCGACAATTCCACCCATCTCGTAAATTTTTTCAAAGAATAAATTTTCACTCAGATCTTTTGCTGATATCCTAAGATGGAGCGGCATGCTTTCATCAATATTTTTTTCCATTAAGCCATTGCCATAAAAATCCGGGTAATAGTATATGGCATTTCCTTCGCCGCTAAATCCCTCATTCATCTTAATTACGGCTTTCTGTAAGCCAGGTTTGTTTTTTTTAAGGGCTGCAAGTGCTGTTACGACATCCTGTCTTGTTTTTAGATCTTCGAAGCCCTCCGGCAAACGTACCCCGGCGGCTTTGAATATTTTTCTGCTGCCAGACTTTGTACCTTCATAAAACAAGTCGGGGTCAGTGCCAAACAAAGGAATTCCTAATTGCACTGCCAGTGTTTTTTCGAGACTTGTGATATTAAAACAGGTAAGATGTGCCGCGGTATCGTCTGCTATGTTTTGCTTAATGCGTTGAATAAGGCGGGGACGTTCTAATATTTTTTTAGTGAGAGGTTTTGATGAGGCATCATAGCAACTAAGCATTGTAAGCCTTTGCATGGCATGGATACCGGTTATTCCTGGTAAAAGATGCAGGTAATAATCAATTATAACGTGATCAATAGGTACACTGGTTACATAAATAACTTTCGTGAGAGGCATGCGCAACAACATCAGCAGGCAAAGCAACCTTTCTTCATAAAAAATATGGCCTGTTATTTTGGATAATATTTCTTCATCCAGGGAGAGTGACGGAATAATAACTACGGTTCGCGGCGCCAGCTTATCGGGAAATATTTTTTCAAACTGTGCCCTGAACCGTTGCTGAATATCATTAAACATAGCCGTCTCTTCAGCCGAACCGGGTTGAGAAATATTAATGTATCTGGTAAAAATTTTTTTGAAAGTATCTGCGCCAGTATTCATAAATTAGACCTTTGCCCAAAAGTTAACATTAATAATTATTTTCAACAAGTGTCAATGAGTTTTTAGCGGCGGCAACTTTCTTAATATTACCGGAATATTGATTATTGGTTAATATGGGTTATTAAGTATGCCATGTTTAGTCCCTTATACAGGATAAGCAGCCAGCCCTGCTTTCATGGCTCCTTCGACCGTACCATTAACATATTCGGAACCTGGAAAAAGCCATTCATCAGGATCATATTTGTCCCTGCTCCATTTATAGATCGCAAAGTCCCATTTTTTAATGTCTCCTGTATATTTCAATCTTGCTACCGGTGAAATCCTGTGGTGTTCTTTTCTGTTAAGATATAGAAAGCCGCCTTTAAACATAGGTATATACATAAAATCTGTTGAGCCCTTAAAGGTCTTTTTATTAAAAGCATCAATTAGCGTAGCTACTTCCTGCTGAACTTCTTTTGAAATAGGAGATTTTGCCATAAAAATTAATTTGTTTTTTGATTACGACGTTGTATGTGAAAAAGTCATTTAAGTTTTCCTTTATATCTTAATTTCATGTGGCCTTATTCTTTGCCAGGATCATGTGGAAAGAAATAATTAAAGGCAAAGTAAAGAAATCCCGGGCTTAATAATGAATCAGCAAAAGAATAAATAATTGAGCGAATTCAATAACTGAAGGTGGACATGAAAGCGTATCATATAATTAACACAGAAATAAAAGATCTGCCCTTTATTTATAGCTTGTTTGAGGAAGCCATTTCTTACCAAAAAAGAAAAGGATACCCGGTTTGGGTTGGTTACGACAAAGAAGTTCTGAAAAGAGAAATTGAAAATAAGCAACAATACAAAATCGTCATTGATGATGCTATCGCCTGTATCTTTAGCATTTGCTATTCGGACGAAATAATCTGGCGGGAAAGGGAGAATGGAGAGTCGCTCTATTTACACAGAATTGCCGTTAATCCGTTTTATAAAGGGCAAAAGCATTTCGGAAAAATTTTGAATTGGTGTGTAGGCTATGCAATTGAAAATGCCTTATTGAATATCAGGATGGACACCTGGGCAGACAATCCGGACCTTGTAAACTATTATAAAAATTCTGGGTTCCAAATAGTGGGAACACTTACTACCCCGGATTCAGAAAAACTACCGATTCCGCAGAGAAATAACAGGGTTGTGTTGCTGGAATTTACAATTGACAATAATAGCTTAATCCGCGATGAAACGGGAAGCGGAATTTATACAGCACCTGGTGAAAATTAGAACGCTATGAAATATAATTCTAAAACAATATTGACTAAAATTGTTTCTGTTTCGTCAAACCATTTGTAGTTGCGGGCTCTAAGCCCCATTTCCCCTGGGGGATGGGTTGGGGGGTGAGGCCAGATAAGGCAAGAGTTTGAGTCATTTAGTCATTAATAATTCTAAAATAATCTTTTGAACAGGCAATTCGTACCGGGGCGTTATTTTTGCAAAAAAAAAATCAATGATAACTCAGCAACAACTAATTATTAAGATGGGCCTTGATCCCTGGAATACACAGATTGCGAGAGCAACTAAATTGTTTAATGATCTTTCGGACGAACAATTAAAAGAAGAAGTAGCGCCGGGGAGAAACAGCGGGATTTATTTATTGGGACATCTTACAGCAGTACATGATGCCTTATTTCCTTTATTAGGTTTAGGTGGAAAATTGTATCCGCAGTTAGAAGACATCTTTATAAAAAATCCTGACAAGTCAGGTATTGAAAAACCAGCGACAAAAGATGTGAGAAATTATTGGTCCGAAATAAATAATAAATTGTCGCAACATTTTTTTCAATTCACTTTTGACGAATGGCTTCAAAAGCATAATTCTGTGAGTGATGAAGATTTTGAGAAAGAACCTCACAGGAACAGGCTAAGTGTATTGCTTAACAGGACGAATCATCTTGTTTACCATTTGGGACAATTAGCATTTTTGAAA
Organism: Ginsengibacter sp.; assembly: GCA_040005125.1. Taxonomy (GTDB): domain Bacteria; phylum Bacteroidota; class Bacteroidia; order Chitinophagales; family Chitinophagaceae; genus Ginsengibacter. Next base: position 9,639 of record JBDTZL010000030.1, on the reverse strand, counting down.
AAATAATTTGGAAAAAAATATTGCTCTCAACTTACTCATTTTAATGTAGAGAATCTTGCCGGCAAATTATAAACAGCAACAGGATCCATGTTAAATCGTATTCATCATATTTCCATAATTTGTTCTGATTATGAAAGATCGAAGGCTTTTTATACCGGGGTCTTAGGCCTTAAAATTGTCCGGGAAACTTTCAGGAAGGAGCGCCAATCTTTTAAATTGGATCTTTCGCTTAATGGTGTATATATTGTTGAACTTTTTTCATTTCCCTCTCCGCCGCAAAGACCATCAGGGCCGGAGGCAACAGGATTAAGACATCTTGCCTTTGAGGTAGACGATTTAGATAACACTATTGAAATATTAAAGAAGAGTAACATCGTTGCCGAACCGATACGAACAGACGAAACGACCAACAAGCGTTTTACATTTTTTGCTGACCCTGATGATTTGCCGATTGAATTGTACGAGAAATAATTGGGGATTATTACAGGCAGAAATGTGCTTTCCCTGCAGGCATCATTATAATCCGGCAAAGCCTTCATGCCGGGTGTAGTAGTAGCATTACCTGTAGATTCCGGAAATTTTAAATACAGCGTTGTCAAACCATTCATTAATTTTATCGTTAGATATAAAACCAAAACCATGAATACAATATCACGCAGAAAAGTTATCAGGAACCTCACATTGGGTGGAGCTGCTATTCTTTATTCTCCCCGTACATTATTATCATGCGCCTTTCCGGTGAAAGACCGGTTAGGTGTGGCATTGGTAGGATTGGGTTATTACAGTACGGATTTACTGGCCCCTGCCCTGCAACAGACTAAAGAATGTTACCTGGCCGGTATAGTTACCGGCACGCCGTCCAAAGCTGAATCATGGAAAGTAAAGTATAACATCCCGGATAAGAACATCTACAATTATGAAAACTTTGATCAGGTTGCCGATAATCCCGATATTGACATTGTATATGTAGTGCTTCCGCCTTCCATGCACATGGAATATGTTGTAAGGGCCGCAAAAGCCGGCAAACATGTATGGTGTGAAAAACCGATGGCGATAACTGCACAGGAATGCCAGGAAATGATTGATGCCTGTAAAAATAATAAGCGATCGCTGGCAATCGGGTACCGGCTTCATCACGAGCCGAATACCCAGGAGTACCAACGAATAGTGAATCAGCATTTGCTGGGAAAAGTTCAGAAGCTTAGTTGTGCAGCAGGTTACCGCGAGAACCGCACCGATCACTGGAAACAGAAGAAGGAGATGGGGGGAGGAGTAATGTACGACATGGGTGTATACGCTATACAGGGTGCAAGATTGGGCACCGGCATGGAACCCGTAAAGATTGTATCTGCGAAGACTTCTACTACCCGCCCTGAAATATATAAAGATGGCCTTGACGAAACCGCAGTCGCTGTACTGGAATTCCCCGGTGGCGTGCTGGCTGATATTAAATCAAGCTTTGGTGAAAATATTAATTTCATGGACATCGAATGCCAGAAAGGATCCATTAATATGAAACCTTATTCGGAATATGGTGGCCTGAAAGGCAGTAGCCCCTTGGGCGAAATTTATCATCCGTACGATGTACCATGGCAACAGGCAAGGCAAATGGATGATGATGCAAAGTCTATCAAAGATGGAAAACCAATGCTGGTGCCTGGTGAGGAAGGGTTGCGGGATATCCGGATCGTGGAAGCGATTCACCAATCGGCTAAAACGGGACAGCCTGTAAATCTGTAAGAAGCGGAAGATAAATGCTGAATCAAAGTTCGCACGACTTTAATTTTGACACATAAGTAAATAATTGATTTTTGAAAGCTCTTCAAATTGATATGCCGGATGCATAAATAAAGGTAGTTATCGTGCTGTTCGGTTTGCGTTTGTGCCGCCGTGTTTTCCTGGCAGGAAAGCCCATGCTGAATATCTGTCTTAATATATTTCTGAAAATTATTTGAAATGACAAAAATTTACTGCATCAGCTTATTTTTAGCCTTGTTGATACACGCATCTGCACAACCGGAAAAACTCGTCTATCATAACATCAAAACAGATGCTGCGGGAAATATTATTCCATGGTCTCATGATGAGCCCGGTAAAGCATGGAGTTATGCAATACAACTCGTATGGAATTTCTGGGACACGATGCGTATTGATATGAATGGTATTCCTTATTACATGAATCACCAGGTGTGGAAGCCAGGCGTAAATGATCCGAGAGGACTTGGTGGCGACCAGTTAGGCATGGCATTATCATCGTGGCGGTTATTGTATGCTTATACCGGCAATGAACGCATTAAAGAAAACATGAAGTTTATTGCTGATTATTATTTGAGCCATGGACTTTCTCCTGCAAATGCTGAATGGGCCAATATTCCATTTCCTTATAACACACTTTTGTATTCCGGAATTTATGACGGTGATATGATAATTGGCAAAGATTATACCCAGCCTGATAAAGCAGGTTCGTTTGGAATAGAACTCATGCATCTTTATAAAATGACCTCGCATGAACGGTTTCCGAATAGCACTAATATACTGTATTTGAATGAGGCTGTTAAAATTGCGACAACACTGGCTGAGCATATAAAAGACGGGGATGAAAATAATTCACCGCTTCCTTTTAAAGTAAATGCCATTAACGGCAAGGTTGGTGTACTGAAAAATAATAACCGTGATGGGAAAGACGCAGCATTAAGTAGCTATACAACCAATTGGAGCGGCTTATTAGAACTGTTTCTTGAATTGCAGCAGCAGGATGTTGGGGAAACACAACTATATAAACAGGCTTTTAATAAAATTATCAGCTGGATGAAAAAATATCCTTTGCAAAACAATAAATGGGGGCCTTTCTTTGAAGACGTTCCGGGCTGGAGTGATACACAGATCAATGCAATCACATTTGCCCAATTTATGATGAATCACCGGGAATATTTTCCTAAATGGAAAATCGACGTGAAAAAAATCTTTGATTGGGTGTATCAAAAAATGAGTAATGAAACGTGGAAAAAATATGGTGTTACCGTAGTGAACGAACAAACAGCCTACCTGCAACCGGGTAACAGCCACTCATCAAGACAGGCATCTGCAGAATTGCAGTACATGATGCTTACCGGTGACAGATTTCATTATGATAATGCTGTTCGCCAGCTAAACTGGGCTACTTACATGGTAGATGGTGATGGAAAGAATTTTTATCCTGCTACTGATGTTTGGCTTACCGATGGCTATGGCGATTATGTTCGTCATTTCCTGCGCGCTATGGGTTCGGCACCTGAACTTGCACCTTCAGATGAAGAACATATTCTTTCTTCCACTTCCGTTATCCAGGAAGCAGATTATACTCCGATTAGTGATAAATATTTTGGAGACGATTTAGAAAAAGTTGATCCAAAAAAAATAAGAATATTCTACAGAACGTTTGATACAACCGGTATTGAGCAGATTCGTTTGCTTCAAAAACCCTCAGCCGTTATGCTTGATCAAAAACCTGCAAATGAATTGAAAGAATTATCTGTGGAAGGTTATATATGGAAATCTCTAAAGAAAGGTGGGATACTTACTATCAAGCGACAAAATAGTCATAAAGTGATTATTGTTGGATGAACATCTGCATCCGGCGCCAGGGTCATCAATTATTAGCCTGTTCAATTCTGAAAGCGCGTACGAAAATGTATCTTTAAGGCTATGAAAAAATATTTCTTTGCACTCATTACAACCTGCTTAGGAAGTTATGCTTTTGCACAGCTTGCTGTGAGAAATGAGCCAAGACATCATAATGTGTTTGAGAATGATTATGTACGGGTGCTTGATGTGTGGATTGCCCCAAAAGATACCACACAATTTCATTTACACGCTACACCTTCTGTATTCACTACCCTTACTAAAACCATTACCAGTGCGCTATCCGGTCAGCAAGCCGCAAGAAGTACATCTGTTGCCGGGAGCTCATGGTACGACAGCCTGGTAACTCCACGTTTTCATCGTGTATGGAATGATGATACAACCTGGTTTCATGTAATGGATATTGAATTGGTAGCCGGGAAACCTCATATCAATGAACCGGTTCTGCAAAATGCTGCAATGAAGTCGTTGTTTGATGAGCCGCTGGTAAGAGGATATCATATAGAGTTGGCAAAAAGCGAAAATTTTAAATTGCCTTCATCAAAAGCTGGCTACCTGCTGGTGAGCCTTGGTGAAGCTTCAGTTACCATTCAATCAAACGGTACTAATCAGCATCGCCTTATGAAGGCGGGGCATTATTGCTGGATAGACGCCGGCCAGGTAGTATCAATAAGTAGCAACAATAGTGCATTGGCAACATTTACACTTTTGCAGTTGAAATAATAAAAGGCTATCAATCCGAAAGATAGCCTCCAATATCTCATAGTTTTAATTCCTGTTTCTTCCCTGGTAAATTAAAATATATTGCATAAGCAAGGCAATTGAAGCCAATGCAGCAATGATATAAGTAAGTGCGGCCCACTTCAAGGCATCTTTCGCTTTTTCATGCTCCCCCGGTGTAGTAATATGCGAAGAGTCCAGCCATTTCAAAGCTCTTGCAGAAGCATCAAACTCAACAGGTAACGTTATTACCGAAAACAATGTGGATGCAGCAAATAAAATAATTCCTATTAATAAAACAGTTTGATTACCACCGCCAAAAGTAAATAACCCAAGCCCTATTAAAATTACCCATTGAGCGAGGTTACTGCTTATTTGTGCAACAGGCACCAGCCGGCTCCTTAGCATGAGCATAGAATAAGCGGTTGCATGTTGAACAGCATGGCCACATTCATGCGCCGCCACAGCCGCCGCGGCAACATTTCTTCCCTCGTATACATCAGGGCTTAAGTTTACTGTCTTTTTTGCCGGATCATAGTGGTCACTTAAAAAGCCCCCGACAGACGTTACACTTACATCATAAATTCCACTGTCATGCAGCATCTTCTCTGCAATTTCTTTTCCGCTAAGCCCGCTGCTGGTGGGCACTTTGCTATAAGCTGAAAACTTACTCTTGAGCCTGAACTGAACAATCATCCCCAAAACCATAAATAAAAGGGATATGAATATAATTCCTGGAGGCATTTAAGTAGTTGTTTGATTTCAAATTTACAAATTATGTTCTACACCTGTGTGGTTTTTGAAACCTTACAGGTACAAAAAAAGGAAGAAAAAATCTCCCTTATAAAAGTTAAAACAGATCTCGTTTATGATGAAAACTGGTGCATAATTTCCTTTGCAAGTTCTACCATTTTTTTGATTCCGTCTTCAGGTAAATTACCCTTCTTAAAATCAGCAAGTACTTCAGGAAGCTTGGTTTCCATTTCAAGCAAAAACTGTTCTTCAAACGCTCCGATATTTTTTACGGGTACGCTGGTCATGAGCCCATTGGTACCCAGGTAAATTATGGCCACCTGCTTTTCCACTGCATAAGGAGTAAACTGTGACTGCTTTAATACCTCCACATTCCTTGCACCTTTGTCCAAAACCGATTTGGTGGCGGCATCAAGATCCCCCCCAAATTTTGAAAATGCTTCCATTTCACGATACAGGGCCTGGTCAAGCTTTAAAGTACCCGCCACTTTTTTCATTGATTTTATTTGTGCATTACCACCCACCCGGCTCACTGAAATACCTACGTTGATTGCGGGCCGGATACCTGCGTTGAATAAATTGCCTTCAAGGAATATCTGGCCATCTGTAATAGAAATAACATTGGTTGGTATATAAGCAGAAACATCACCGGCCTGTGTTTCAATAATAGGAAGCGCCGTTAATGAACCGCCACCCTTTACCAGGTGTTTAATATTCTCAGGAAGATCGTTCATCTTTTGAGCGATTTCATCTTTTGAAATTATTTTTGCCGCTCTTTCAAGAAGACGACTGTGCAGGTAAAACACGTCACCGGGGTAAGCCTCACGTCCGGGGGGCCTTCTTAGCAAAAGAGACACTTCACGATAAGCTACCGCCTGCTTACTTAAATCATCATAAATTATTAAGGCAGAACGGCCGGTATCGCGGAAGAATTCGCCAAGAGCGGCACCGGCAAATGGGGCATAAAATTGCAGTGGTGCGGGGTCAGAGGCGGATGCCGCCACGATCGTAGTATATTCCATGGCGCCATGATCTTCCAATACTTTCATCACGTTGGCAATGGTAGAAGCTTTTTGCCCGATCGCGACATATATACAATAAACAGGGTTACCTGCTTTAAAAAATTCTTTTTGATTGATAATCGTGTCGATGCAAATTGCACTCTTTCCTGTTTGACGGTCACCGATCACCAGTTCCCGCTGGCCACGGCCAATAGGTATCATTGCATCGATTGCTTTTATCCCCGTTTGAAGCGGTTGCTTTACAGGCTCCCGGAAAATTACCCCGGGAGCTTTGCGTTCCAATGGCATTTCATACAATTCGCCCGTAATGGGTCCTTTGCCATCAATAGGATCGCCAAGTGTATTGATTACCCTTCCTGCCAGGCCATCACCCACTTTTATAGAAGCGATCTTTCCGGTGCGGCGGACAGTGCCTCCTTCTTTAATATCACCACTGTCTCCCATGAGCACTACGCCTACATTATCCTCTTCAAGGTTGAGGGCAATGGCTTTTATGCCATTCTCAAATTCTACCAATTCACCCGAGCTTACATTATTCAATCCATAAATGCGTGCAATGCCGTCACCAATCTGCAATACGGTTCCCACTTCCTCAAGGTTGGCCTCTACATTAAAATTTGTAAGCTGGCTGCGAAGGATTGCGGAGATTTCATCCGGTTTAATATCAACCATAAGATAAGTTTATATTTTTTTGAGGCTGCAAAGGTAGAGCAAGATGAGGGGAGTAACAAAAAACCGGGATTAAATATTGTCTTTTTTAGTCTTTGAGGATTGGAAAAATAATTCGTTATAAATATTGAATGAAAGTATGTATTTCATTCCTTTAAAACATCATTTTAATTTCCTAAAGTTATATCATGAAAAGCCAACTAATACTGTTTACCATGTTACCTGATCTTATGGATCCAATCGTTATTGGCAAACTGTTTTTTAACATCATTCAGATCTCTTAAAATGCTTCCATCAATAAGCTTTCCTCCTATTTCCAAAACAAACCCACCGATCAGTTTTTCATTCACCTTAGTTTCAAGCTGGATATTTTTTATAGAAGCGTCGGATTCAATTTTACGAATAAAAGAGTTTTTAATTTCCTCAGTAACGGGTATAGCAGTAGTTAATTTTACCTTGTGAATCCCCCTGATTTTATTGTATTGCTCGATGAATGAGGAAATAATTTCAGGCAAAATATATTCCCTGTTCTTGCTGCAGAGGAGCTTTATAAAAGTTTGGGTAATTTTTGAAATTTTATTTTCAGTTACCGCATTGATAATTTTATGTTTCTTATCGGCACTAATGATCGGGCTCTTAAGCATCAGCACAAATTCCCTGCTACTGGTACATATGGCATTAAGTAACATAATATCATCGTGAACAATATCAAGCTGTTTCAGTTCCTCAGATAAATCAATGAGGCTTTTTGCGTATCGTTGGGCTAAACGTGGATTTTGCATTTGTAAATCTTTGCTTTCATTTGCAATACTGGATGGCTTTTTTCAAATGTCCTGTCAACATTATTTTGTTGCTGCATCTTTTCCCGCAAAGACTCAAAGAACACAAAGCTGCTTTTCTCAGTGCCTTTCGTGTCTTTGTGGGATATTAGCCAGTTTATGTGTGACACGACACTAATTCAACTCAACATTTGCGGCCAGTTGCTGTATATATTTTTCCTGCTCTTCCTTATTACTAAGTTCCCTTCTCAATACTTTTTCACTTACTTCAATTACTAAATTTCCAACCTGGTTTTTAAGATCAGTTATTGCAGCCATTTTTTGCTGGTTGATGGCATCCTGGGCACCGGCAATAATTTTATTGGTTTCTGCTTTTGCCAGTTCCCTCGCTTCGCTGATGATCTTATCGCGGGTCTCTTTAGCTTCTCTCATCATTGTCGCTCTTTCTTCACGGGCCTTTACAAGTAAAATTTCATTTTCATTCTTTAATTCTGCCATTTCCTTTTTCACTATTTCCGTAGATAAAATCGCATCTGAAATATTTTTCTCTCTTTCATTTAGTGATTTTAAAATAGGCTTCCATGCATATTTTGCAAGGATATAAAACACAATTGCAAATGCAATAAGTGTCCAGAAAATTAAACCAAGCTTAGGAAGTAAAAGTTCCATACAAAGATTTTTTTAAAAAATTTAAAATGCTGATTCTGCAAAAAATAAATTTTTACAATTAAGTTAAAACAATACAGCGGATTTAAAAATACTGCATCCTCCGCCCTGTGCTTTGGATGCAGTAAAATTTTGCGCTCAGGCGGTTTTAAGAACGGCCAATAATCCTGCGATAACTGCAAAAAGGGCAACCCCTTCTACAAACGCAGCTGTCAGAATCATGTTTGCACGAATGTCGTTGGAAGCTTCCGGCTGGCGTGCAATTGCTTCAACTGCACCTTTACCTATCTGGCCAATTCCGATTCCTGCTCCAATTGCAGCAAGACCGGCGCCGATGGCACCACCCATGTGAGAGTATCCAACTTCTGTTAACAAGGTCAATAATGACATAATACCTGGTTTTTGTTTATGAATAAAAAAGTTTATAAAACACCTCCATCGTCGTGATGAACGTCATGATTGCTTCCTTCAAATCCCTGCCCGATAAATATGGCAGTAAGAGCTGTAAAAATGAATGCCTGTATAAAGGCGACTAATATTTCTATAAAATAAATGAAAACGGTAAACAATATAGAAACGGGGGAAAAGCTCCAGCCGGCAACAGTATTCATTGCTCCAAAAATAAAGATAAGCGAAATGAAACTTAAGATAATGATATGCCCTGCCACCATATTAGCAAATAAACGTATGATCAAAGCGCCGGGTTTTATAATAAATACGCCCGCTACCTCTACAGGAATTAAGATCAATTTTACTAAAAAAGGTATGCCGGGGGGCCAGAAAATATGTTTCCAGAAATGATGGGTAGTACTAAAAAGAATTACAAACAGAGATATAATACCCAGCACAAAAGTAAAGGCAATGTTACCCGTAACGTTTGCCGAGCCTGGTATCATACCAAAAAGGCTGTTGATCAATATAAAGAAAAATACGGTAAGCAGATAAGGCATATACTTTTCCCAGCGTTTTCCTAAATTTACTTTCGCCACTTCGTCAGCAATGAAAATTATTACAGGTTCCATTAAGCCCTGGAAACCGGAGGGAGCGGAGACGACGCCAGTGCCCTTCTTATATTTTTTAGCTACATTTATCATTAAAAAAGTAAATATTGCCAATGCCAGAAACGTTTGAATTACGTTTCTTGTGAGTGAAAAATCATAAGCTTTTACACCCGCATCCACAGGTACAATGGTTCCTTCTACCAGCTTGTATCCATCATATTCCTCGCCACCTTCTTCACCAAAACGGGAGGATGAAAAAACTGAGAACCCTTTTTGCGGTGAGTATAAAATAACCGGCAGGTGAATGGTTGCATGAAAATTACCCAATGAAAAAAAATGGAATTGATAGGCATCCTGGACATGTCTTAAAATTTCTTTGGTAGGATCGAATTTCTCTTTGGAACTGCC
>JBDTZL010000321.1:0-11225 GCA_040005125.1 Ginsengibacter sp. | reverse complement strand
ACGGTGGTGTGAGAGGACAGGTAGTCAAATAATGGCTACCTTCCTACTCGATTTTAGCGGCTTATCTAACTTTTATTGTTCTCGTACTCCTGACCCTTATCATCCTGGTATTAATTTTCACTTTTTTTTACAATCTCTTTTTTCCTGGTTTCCCAATAATTATCAAATTTAACGGCAATTAATTAACCTGAAAACTGTGAGTTATGAATCTGAAGCAAAGGTTATTTACAAACATGTTTGTTCGGAACACCACTGCAGGAGGAGAATAAAAACCTACTGGATGAATTGAAAACCGAAATAGGTTGTTTCATCCGGCACCTGATTGAACGTCCCTTTACTACCCAGCCCACTTCCAGGATGTGGTTCCGGCCAGAACAACTCTCAACCCTTGCGCTCAAACGGGTGAAGCGATATAATCAGAATAAGCTGGAAGTAGAAATGGCGCAGCTGCTCCTGTCCATCCTTGACGCAAAAGAAAACGTCCACGAAATCTGTTTCACCCTTTCTGATATGCAGGATTGGCTAATTAAAAAAGGTTTCAAAGGATATGATAGTGCAGCAATCCGCAGAGTACTACAGGACATGTGGAAAGTAAAGCCGGAAGCTAACGCATTTGCCTACCTGCAACACAAAATGGGAGGTGATGGTATGATACACGATTTTAATATCAAAGGAAGATTTTACAAGTTGATGCTATAATGAAGCTGGCAGAGAACGCAGGCGCAAAAATTACTAAATCAGCACAAAAAGCTTTTTGGGGCGGTTATCATGGTTATTTTCAAGACATAGACGGACATCTTTGGGAAATTGGTCATAATCCATCATGGAAAGTTGAAGAATAAACTATCTTAATAAGAAACGAAATAAACGGCAGCAGCCAACATGCATTTGTAAAAGCATGGCTTGACCAGCCGCATTTGTGCAGCAGTAATTCTTATCAGCTTTTGTCCAAGCCGACGTTTCGCTATTCAATATTTGTAATTATCTTCAACATCAGTTTTTTAATTTAGCATTTGTACCAGGCTGAGTGTTAGCTATTGCCATGCCTTCACACAAGCTTCACCGTTAGCGGTCATTATATAAGCACACTTTACAAACATTAACAGTTGACAAATAATGACAACAGAACAATAGCAAAAAAATGATTATGATGAAAAAAGTAAGTATTGCAGCAATACCCCTTATCTTATTTTTTACGTTAGGCACTCAAGCTCAAGTGTTACTTAAATTTAATGACACCGCTATCAGATATGATTTGATTAAGCCGTCCCACACCTTTTCAAAGGTTACCAGTTTCGATAGTTTGGGGAGACAAAACTATGGAATTTGTAAATGAAGAAGTTACCACAATAGACCCCAAAACCCATGAGATTACTTTTTCAAGGTTTAGACAAGTTCCTTTGGGACGTTTCATTAAAGATACTTCAATCATAAACCCAGCCTCAGTCAGTATGCACTTTTCGGACATAACGTTTAAAAAAGAGCAGAAAATTAAATTTGAAACCTCAAGTGTGGAAGTTGTAAATATAGATAAAGGCATAATTGATAGCCATGTTTACAAAATTGATGAAGGGTGTATTGACGATAATATTATATTAGATATTTGCGGATACTTCCCACTAAAAAAGGGAATAAGATTTAGGTTAAACTGTTTTAACTCTGGTACTCCTAATAAAATAGTGAATGCATTTGAAACGGAGTATTCATTTGACGATTATCTACCTACTGAAAATGAAGCTATGACCAAATGCAAAGTGTTAAACTTTATTAACGGAGACAAAACAGGATATATCTGGATAGATATAATATCAAATAAAAATATGAAGTGGATATTAATACTTGGTTTGAAAATTTCATATTGCAAGGCGCACAAAATCCTGGCACAAGCCAACCCTGCAAAAGAGCTAAAAATGCCAACTCACCGGCATCAGGCTAACGAATTCTATTAAACTTCAACTTAAACATGCGCAAAAACAACATCATTCCAATTTCACCCCTTCTCATCATGCCAATCATCTACACATATACCCCATTAAGCTACACTAATAATGCGTTAGCCATTTCTATTGTACTTTTAAAATTGAATCACTAAATTCATTTATGTCATTATTCCGGTTAAAATATTTTACTCCTGGCATCCACTTCCTTATTTGGATTGTGTTGCTGGGCATACCAACTCTTATTTTTGGAAACCGGACTTTTTTGGGGCTGCAACGTAACTTTTTCTTTATAACTAATATCTGTCATATTGGATTGTTTTACCTGAATGCCCTTTTTTTATACCCACGTCTTTTAACAAAAAAAAGATGGCCATTATACATACTTACCCTGGCGGCTATCGTGGCATTCTCTTATTATGCCAAGCTTTATTTACTAAAACTTAACCCGGCCTTTCACCTGACAACAGAAAATAACCAGGTTATATTTTTTGCAATTATTCCATTTATTATTGCCAGTATAATTTTTAGGTTAGTAAGCAACCGCATAAGATTTGAAAAACTGGAGAAAGAATCAAAAGCGGAACAGTTAGCTTCTGAATTAAAATTTCTTCGTTTACAGGTAAGTCCGCATTTCTTATTTAATATGATGACTAATATGGTTTCACTAGGCAGGCAAAAATCAGATTTGCTGGAACCTTCCCTAATAAGGCTTTCGGAGCTGTTGCGCTATATGCTATACGATTCCGCCGAAGAAACAATTCCAATTAGCAAAGAGACTGAGCAACTTGAAAATTATGTATCGTTGCAACAATTACGTTTTGGTGAAGATGTAAAGGTGGAACTTGAAATACAAAATAATTGCCCTGATTCTTTGATAGAACCAATGTTGTTAGTGCCTTTCATAGAAAATGCTTTTAAACATGGCGTTGGAATGATTAAAGACCCATATATAAAAATTCAACTTCTTGTAAAGGACCAGGTATTGAATTTTAAAGTAACTAACAGTTACAATGCAGCTAATCTTTCAAAAGATAAAAACTCGGGCATTGGTTTAATGAATGTAAAAAACAGGCTGGAGCTTTTATATTCTCAAAAGTATAAGTTGGATATCGCAGACGCTAATCAAATTTTTTCTGTTCACCTAAATCTTGTTCTGTCATGATGAATTGCATAGCCGCCGACGATGAAAAACTGGTGCTTGACCTGCTGGTTGACAATATGAAACAAGTGCCGTTCCTTCACCTTGTTGCCCGTTGTAAAAATGCAATGGAAGCTGCGGAAGTTATTCATAAAGAAAATATAGATCTGCTGTTTCTTGATATTCAAATGCCCGGTCTTAATGGCTTACAGTTTGTTCAGACTTTACAGCAGCCGCCCATGATTATTTTTGTTACGGCTTATAAAGAACATGCACTCGAAGGTTTTACCCTGAATGCTGTTGATTATCTTTTGAAACCTGTATCGTTTGAGCGCTTTTTAAAAGCCTGCAATAAGGCTTACGACCTATATATGCTTCAGCAAAAGCCGGCTTCAAAAGAAGAGTTGCCGGGTTATTTTTTTGTATATGTAGAGTACAACCAGGTTAAGGTTACCATTGCCGACATGATATATATTGAAGCCATGAAAGATTATGTAAAAATATTTATCACCACTTCTAATAAACCTGTCATCACTAAATTAAGCATGAAAGCGATAGAAGAAAAACTGACAGGATACAGGTTTGTACGCATTCATAAATCCTATATTATTTCTACCGATAAAGTAATTGCCGTAAAACGTGATCTTATTGCTATTGGCGGAACTGAATTGCCATTGGGTGGAACTTATAAATCTAACGTTGCAGCTATGCTTTCTTTGTAAAATCATCATCTAATTTCATTTTGTCGACTCAAGTTATCCTGTTGTCTATTCTGCAATAAGACGCCCCCTTAGTGTTTGTAGTTTTGTATTACACTAAAAGAAAAAGCTATGAAACACTCTATTTTAAAAACTAAAACATTTTTTATGAAAAAGATAACCCTAAATTTCAGAATGGTAGCTGCTTGTATAGTAGCCACCCTTACCTTAGGATTTACTAATGAAATTTTAGCCGGCAACAATGGTGAAGTACCCACTGATATTAAATTCCTGGGTACGCAAAATGGTCAGCAAATATTTCAGCTTAGCCTGGAAACTTCTGCTAATTCAGAATATACATTCACCATAAGGGATGGTGATCGAGTATTGCTATTTTCTGAAAAATTAATAGGAGAAAATATATCACGAAAGTACAAACTGGATGCTGATAATATTTCATGGGTTGATGGCATTACTTTCGAGGTAACTAATACGTTGACAAAAGAAACACTTGTTTATAAAATCAGCAATTTTAGAAAGGTTGCAGAAAATACAGTAATTACAAAGCTGTAATCGCAATTACAGATAACATTTTTAATCCCGGAGTTGACTAACTCCCGGGATTTTTTTATGCAACATTGTCACTTTCATTTCTAAAATGATGATTTTACTCTTAACCCTCAGAAATAAAGTCCCCTGATATTTTAAAGTTGTCTATTCAAACTCTCTTCTTATCTATTCATCAATTAAATGACCATTAGCCTCTGTTAGTTTTGTGTTACAATAAAACCAAGGGCAATGAAAAATATAATTTGTATGCTTGTATGTTCAGCAATGATAACAGGATTAAAAGCGCAGACCGTTATTTATGGAAAAATATCTGACAGTAAAACTGAACCCATTATTGGTGCCTCCGTCCGCATACAAGAATCAAGAAAAGGCGTTATTGCTGATTCATCCGGCAACTATATGCTTACTACCGATGAAAAAGGAAAGAGGTCCATTGAGGTTTCTTCTGTTGGCTACAGTACAAAACAACTTAGTGTAGTGCTGAATGATTCGGCTATTCATCTTGATATTGTTTTAAAAGATGAGGCAAAACAATTGGGCGATGTAGTGGTTGTTGGCGCAGGTAGTTTTGAAGCAAGTGACAAAGCGAAAGGTGCATCACTTACACCAATGGATGCAGTTACGGTAGCAGGTAATGGGGGCGATATTTCTAATGCCTTACGTTTCTTACCCGGCCCCCAACAGGTTGGTGACCAGGAAGGCTTGTTTGTACGCGGCGGTACAAGCGATGAAACAAAGCAATTTATGGATGGCGCTTTGTTGCCAAATCCTAACTATGCAAGTGTGCCGGGAATTATACAGCCTGCACGGGTAAATCCATTTTTATTTAAGGGCGTGTTATTTAATACAGGTGGTTATTCTGCTTTGTTCGGAGAAGCATTGAGCAGCGCTTTAATATTAGAAAGCGTAGACTTGCCTGATCAATCATCAGCAAGCCTACATATTTTCCCAACTGCGCAGGGCATAGGTTTTCAAAACCTTTCAAAAAATAATAAAAGCAGTTACGGTATTAGTGCAAACTATGGTAACTATAGTTTTTACAATGGCATTATAAAACAGAAGTATGATTTTTTTCATGCCCCTGAATATGCGCAGTTAGATGGAAATTTCCGCATAAAAACAGGTAATAACGGAATGCTGAAATTCTATACAAATTATGGTTACAACCATACAGGCTTACGCAATCCGGATATTGACAGTTTAAGCTTAAAATCATCTTTTGAAAACAAAGGATCAAATCTTTATTCTAATCTTTCTTATCGGCAATCATTAGCAAATAAATGGAAGATTGAGGCAGCACTGGCTTATGATTATTATAAACAGGATATTTCAAATGAATTACAAAATTCAAATAATCAGCAGCTATTCATTAATTATTATCCTTTCAACCTAAAGAACAATTACATCAATACAAAATCAAATTTTGCACAAGCAAGAGTAGTATTTACAAAATCCTTTAATCTTAGCCAGACTTTGCGGTTTGGCGCTGAACATTTTTATGATGATGATAATTACAGGTATAATGATACGCTTACCAAATTTACAGATAACCTGACTGCCGCATTTGCTGAAAGCGATATACAAATTGCAAAAGGTGTGGCTGCAAAAATCGGTTTGCGTGTTGAGTATTCATCCTTATTGAATAAAACAAACCTGGCACCACGCATCAGCTTTGCATATCGTTTAAATGATGGCGGTCAATTCAATTTTGCCTATGGACTTTTTTATCAAAAGCCGGACATAATTTATCTTTTACAAAACAAAAATCTTAATTATACCGAGGCTACGCACTACGTTATCAATTATCAAAAGAAAGCAAACAACCGCCTTTTAAGAATTGAAGCCTACTACAAGAAATATAAAGACCTCGTAATAACTCTTCCTGATACGGCGGGTAATGGAACCGGTTACGCAAAAGGTATTGAATTATTTTTCAGAGATAAAAGAACATTCAAAAATTTTGACTACTGGTTTACCTACACATATCTCGATACAAAAAGAAAATATCTGAATTATCCGTTTGAAATACAGCCAAATTTTGCAACACCTCACACAGCGTCCATTGCTATAAAGCGATATTTCCAGGATCTTAATTTCAGCGCCAACCTTTCTTATTCTATCGCAACCGGCAGACCCTATTATAACTTTCAAACATCAGCAGATGGCAAATCAATCATTGCAGATCAGGGCAAAACCAATATGTATAATCAAATGAATTTAAGTTTTGCTTATCTCTTTACCATTTTTAAAAACTGGAAGAATAAGGATTTTTCAGGTATTGGTTTTGGAATGAGTAACGTGTTTGGCACAAAACAAATTTTCAATTATAAGTATAGTGCCAATGGCTTATACAAAGAACCAGTTACTCTGCCATCAACACGTAGCTTTTACATTGGTTTGTTCATGACGTTTGGTATTGACAGACGTGATGATTTCATAAACGAAAAACTATAATCAAATGCAGAATATAATTTTTTATGTAGCAAACTGCGGTGCTGCTATACAACACCTGTTGTGTCACTCGCTTGTGCTGCAACAATACTATTTATCAATAATAAAATAATAAAAATTACATCATGAAAAAGTTAATCATCATTACATCATTTATGTTTTTGTATGCTGGCTTACATGCACAGGATGCATACACACAACAAATGCAATCCGCTGTGACCAAACTGGATGCAGCCAAAACAACAAACGATTACGAACAATTAGCAATTAATTTTATGCAGATAGCAAGCTCTCAAAAAACACAATGGCTTCCAGACTATTATGCAGCGTTTTGCAATGCAAAAATTGGCTGGTTAAAACAAAATACAGACCCCGACAATATAGAGGCATTTGCTAACAAATCTTTGGAGCAAATTGCTACTGCCAAATCTTTACTTGATACGTCTAAACAAAAGAAAGAATTATCAGAAGTGTACTGCATTTTCAGCATGGCAAACAGGGCTATGGTTTTCATTAACCCAATGTCGAATGGAAGAAAATATGGACCGGCTGCCGCTAAGTACATAACACTTGCAGAGCAGGAAAACCCCGATAATCCCAGGGCTTTATACCTCGATGCCTGGCAAAAAATTACTACGCCAAAATTGTGGGGGGGCGATAAAACAGAAGGCAAGCAATTATTAAATGAGGCAAAACAAAAACTGGAAAGTAATCCATCAACAGGTGTAGAACCGCATTGGGGCAAAACAGAAATTGATGACATGCTAAAGAAATTGAAATAGACCTCACTCCAATATCTCCCAAAGGTAAGGAGCGGGAAATCCAGCAGGGTTTTACTTAGTGGTAAAATCATTTGTAAAAAAATAATAATAATTCATCTTTAATAATTCAGGTTTATGTTTATCGCATTCATTTTATCCAGAATTTTATTTATTGCATGCATGGTCTTTATTATCGGCTATGTATTTGGTAATTTTTCGAAAAGTACAACTTTGAAAACAATCACGAAGATTGCTTCTATAGTCGTAATTGTTTTGTTTATTTCTGCCAATGCATTCTTCTTTCGTTTTGGTGGTTGGAATCAAAACTATAAAGGGAATAATGCAAATTGCGGCTGGTATCTGCAGAAAGATTCGTCAGGTATTGTACATTAACTAACATCGAGGCAGTATTGCTGCCCGACTTTAATTTTTTTTGCATGAAAGGCTCAACAGAAAGAATTTGGTTTATACAACAGAACTAAAAGACAAAGCATATCTTATTCAAAATGGAAGTACATCATCTTCTTAGTTTGTATCACGGAAAACACAATTTCAGAGAATATTTTTTAGAGTTTTTGATGATACTCCTTGCAGTCGTTTTAGGTTCTATTGCAGAGAATGTAAGAGAGCATTTTTCCGACGGGGCAAAAGAACGAGAATACATGAGGAGCATGATTAATAATCTCAAATCAGACACTACTAATATTAAAGAAATATCCCGATCTTTTGAAGTCAGTAAAAAAATCTTTCGCCCTGAATATATAAGTGTAAATGATATTTATCAATTCTCGGATACTTTCGTTGTAGGCTGTACAAACAGTACTGATAAGTTTGCAAAATTCAATAGATTATGTCCTATTTAAATTTTTGAATGACGATGAAGACACAAGATCTGAATACTGTAGCAACCTTCGATTTATGATTGTGAGCAAAACTCAATATTTGTACTTATTAAACGGCATGCTTCATTTCGCAACTGACTTGCTGCAATTGCTTGAGAAGAAGTATGATTATTAAATGGGAAGTATAATCCACAACAGAAATATTCAGTTACAGGGCTTGGAAAAGAGCAATCAGCAGCAAATTTTTATTCAGCTTTTGTTTGTTACCAGGCACTATTAATTGAGAAACAAATGTATAACCAAAAAAATAAACTATATGAAAAAAGAAGATTTGGATAAGACTCTTCAACACAAAGGCCCTCATCCAGGTATCGTGGCTATTATCTTTACTCTATTATTTAATGCGGGTCTTTATTTCGTCATTTCATTTTCACCCGGGCAGCCGCATTTCCCTAACCCTTCAGAATCGGCTGATATTATAAGAGCTTACTTTCTTTCTCACTCTTCAGATGTGATGATGTGTGCTTTTTTCCAGTTCGGCGCTGCAATACCGCTCGGAATTTTCACTGCGACCATGATAAGCCGGCTGCGATTTATGGGTATAAGAGCTGCAGGTTCCTACATAGGACTTTTCGGTGGACTACTGGCTTCATTCAACATGGCATTGGCAGCATTAATACTGTGGGTAATGTCTTATCCAGGCATGGCTCAGGACAATTCGGTTATTCGTGCATTGTACTATATGATGTTTGCAATTGGCGGCGCAGGATATTCAGTGCCTTTGGGAATACTGATAGCCGGCATATCTGTATCAGCGGGATTGTTAAAACTCTTGCCAAAATGGCTTGTGGTGTTTGGCATTGTACTCGCTATTTTCGGTGAGGCAAGCTGGCTTAGTATGATATTTCCAAAATTGGGTTTATTGATTCCGCTAACAAGATTTCCCGGCTTTATCTGGTTAATCTTAATAGGATTCAAGCTTCCGAAAACTCTCTTCAAACAAGAATTTGCGACAGGTTGAAAGCAATTAAAAGTATAATCGAATATTCTATATTTTAAAGGGTAACCGGGTGATGTGCATAACAAAAGTTTGCTGCAAAGCATGGAAATAGAAAAGCTATAACAAGCAATCAATGACTTGTTGTGAGAAGTAGCACGAACGCACAACCTTTAGGCATGACAATGGGCTGGCCAACGAAGTTCAATCAACTACAAATCAAATACCAGCAACAGTTCCAGCTGGCATTATAGATTTAGCTATTAGTTGTTATCTTCATCTTTAATTAACAATAATCAGTTTTTGGTTACGGACAATTATAAATTTTCACCCCATTGCCAAGCCTTAACGTTAGCGGTCATTGTAAAATGACGGCCATTCTTTAAGATAGAACATAAAATGAAATACAGCTTCCAATATGAGCAAGCATATAC
The DNA here is from genome assembly GCA_040005125.1 of Ginsengibacter sp. Lineage (GTDB taxonomy): Bacteria > Bacteroidota > Bacteroidia > Chitinophagales > Chitinophagaceae > Ginsengibacter. Next base: position 1,394 of record JBDTZL010000321.1, on the reverse strand, counting down.
TATTTATTCAGGGCGCAGGTAATGGAGGTTACGAAGTTGATACAAAGTTAGTAGCTTCCCTCCAAGCAGCATTGGGGAAGGATTACGACTTAAATTACCCTCGAATGCAGGCCGATAAAGCCGCTCCGGATTTTGGATGGCCTCAGCAGATCGGCAAGAAAATTTCTGTAATCAAAGGCGAAGTCATTTTAGTAGGACATTCATTCGGCTCTTCAATGTTGTTGAAATATCTTTCCGAAAATAAGGTCAAAAAAAAGATTGCAGGTATTTTTCTCATCTCTACACCGTTTTGGAGCGGCGAGGAAGATTGGAAAAAAGGTTTTAAGTTGCAAGAAAATTTTGCTGATAAGTTGTCCAATGAAGTTTCGGTTTTTTTCTATCATTGCCGCGATGATGAAGAGGTGCCATTTTCTCACCTTACCCTTTACATGCAAAAAATTACTAGGGCAACTTTCCGTGAAATATCCCGTGGTGGTCATCAACTTAACAACGATCTAACCTTAGTAGCTCTTGATATTAAATCATTATGAAAATCAAAGCATATTCAGTTAAACAACAAAGTGGAACGGCAGAGCCTTTTTCCTATGAAAGAGAGGTCAGTAAAAATGACGTTTTGGTAAAAGTCACTCATTGTGGTATTGCAAAGGGAGATATTCAGTTTATTAGCAACGATTGGGGGGACACAAAATTTCCCCTGGTTCCGGGCCATGAAATTATTGGTATCATAGAAAAGAGTGGCTCAGGAGTAATAGGGTTAAAAAATGGAGATCGCGTTGGAATCGGTTATCAGCAAGAAGCTTGTTTTAAGTGCCAATTTTGCGAAGAAGGTAATGAGCAATTTTGCGCTAAACAGAAAGTAATCGGTGTTGACAGCTACGGAGGTCTAGCAGAACATATCATCGTAGATGGCAGATTTGCATTCAAACTTCCGCCAAAACTTGACTCAGCAAAATCAGCTCCTTTATTGTCCTCAGGTGTTACTGTATACTCAGCGATTGTAAGGGCGAAATTGCCAAAGAATTCTACTGTTGCTGTGCTGGGGATTGGTGGACTTGGTCAATTGGCGATTCAGTTTTTGGAAAAAATGGGGCACCAGATTTCGGCGTTTTCTCACTCTCCTGAAAAAAAGGAGATGATTGAACAGTTGGGAGCGGCATATCTAAATAGCTCAAACCTAGATAACTCAAAAAATCACAATAGAAAATTTGATTTTATCCTTTCTACATCAAATGCAGGTTTTGACCTGGACAGGTATTTAAAAATGCTGAAACCGCAGGGAAAGTTTTGTTTGGTGGCCCAGCCCTTAAATAAGCTATCAATTAATGCTGGTTTATTGTATGATTATGCTCAACGAACCATCTATGGGAATTACACAGGCAGTCGAAAAAATATGA
>JBDTZL010000067.1:0-3332 GCA_040005125.1 Ginsengibacter sp. | reverse complement strand
TATAAATTAACATTCCTTTGCATAAAAAAAAATCAGCCCTTGTAATTGTACCATTCATAGTTTTATATTTGCCCCTGTTTAACTAAATCCCCACTATGAGTTTTAAACGAATCAACAATATTACAGGATGGGCTATATGCATTATTGCCTGTATGGTATATTTATTGACGATGGAAGCCACAGGAAGCTTTTGGGATTGTGGCGAGTTCGCTTCCAGTGCCTACAAAGTTCAAATTCCTCATCCGCCTGGTGCGCCGTTGTTCATATTATTGGGGAGGCTCTTTATGATCCCTTTTTCGAGCCCGGATGGTGCCATTCTTGGCCTGAATAGTATGAGCGCATTGATGAGCGGTTTTACTATTTTATTTTTATTCTGGACCATCACGCACTTTGCGAGAAAAATTATTGAAAGAAATAATCCCAATCCTCTTACTTCCAGCCAGATTTTTTCCATTATGGCCGCCGGTGTAGTAGGCGCCCTGGCTTATACCTTCAGCGATTCATTTTGGTACAGTGCAGTGGAATCTGAGGTATATGCAAGCTCATCATTTTTTACGGCAATAGTATTTTGGGCCGTTCTTAAATGGGAACAGAACGTTACTGTTGAACAGGCAAATGGTGTAAAAGGACATTTTACCCCGGCCGACAGGTGGCTGATATTAATTTTCTATCTTATAGGACTCGCAGTGGGCGTGCATTTGCTTCCCATTCTTACGATTCCCGCGATCGTAATGGTGTATTATTTCAAGCGTTATACCACAACCAGGTGGAAAACTGTACGGGCTTTCGTGGTAGCTTGTCTTATTACCGGGATCGTACAGGTACCGATGATCCAATGGACCATTAAATTTGCCGGAAAATTCGATATATTTTTCAAAAATGACATCGGCCTTCCGTTCTTTACAGGCTTTACTTTTTTCTTTGTCATGATCGCGGTGATCATATATTTTATGCTTCGGCTTGCCAATAAAAAGAACTGGAACTTTTTAAAACTTGCCATGTGGAGTTTTGCATTTGTTCTGCTGGGTTTTTCAACTTACTACACAACGCTTATCCGTTCTATTGCCGACCCTGCTGTTGATATGTTCAATGTTGACAATCCTGTGAGCCTTGTTGGCTACCTGAGCCGCGAGCAATATGGTGACTGGCCTATTCTTTATGGACAGGATTTTACCGCGCAGCCTACTTCGCAAACTCCTGAAGATGTTTATGTAAAAGGGAAAGACAAATATGAAAAGAAAGGTAAAAAATATGTAACCGAATATGCGCCTGAAGACATGCACTTTTTCCCGAGAATGTGGGATAATAGTAATGACCAGGGTCATGCCGATTATTATGCAAGTTTTGCCGGTATAGGTAAGGATCAGAAAACAGGTGCCTATACTGATAAGCCTACAATGGCCGACAATATCAGTTTTTTTGCAAGTTACCAGTTTAACTGGATGTATATGAGATATTTTATGTGGAATTTTGCGGGGAAACAAAATGATATCCAGGGGGTTGATATGGGCAATGTAAGAGACGGGAACTGGCTCACCGGCATCTCGCCCTGGGACAATTTAAGACTGGGCGACCAAAGTAAAATGCCCGATAGTATCAAGCATAATAAGTCGCACAACACGCTGTTTTGCCTGCCGCTTATACTGGGCATTCTCGGACTCATTTACCAGTATAAAAAAGATAAACGGGATACCCTTGTTGTGGGACTGCTATTCTTTTTTACCGGGTTTGCTATTTGTATTTACCTCAACCAGGCCGGTAATCAGCCACGTGAGCGGGACTATGCTTATGTAGGTTCATTTTACGCCTTTGCTGTATGGATTGGTATAGGGGTATTATATGTAAAAGAACTTTTTGAGAAAATGACGAAAGGTAATAGCAATATGGCCAATTATGCATCTGCAGGGCTTTGTTTTCTCGCTGTTCCTTTGTTGATGGGCACCCAGGAATGGGACGATCACGACCGTAGTCAAAAGGTTCTTGCACGTGATCTTGCCGTAGATTATCTACAGAGTTGCGCACCTAATGCGGTTCTGATAACTTTTGGTGACAATGATACCTACCCCCTGTGGTATGCACAGGAAGTGCAGGGCGTACGCAGAGATATAAGAGTGATAAATTCAAGCTTAATGGGAACAGACTGGTACATTAACCAGTTGCGATACAAAGTAAACCAAAGTGATCCTATTGATGTTATTTGGACGCCTGATCAAATAATAGGAAGTAAAAGAGATGCTGTCTATTTTGACCCTAACGAGCCTGGAGCAAAAGTAGATCAAACGCAACCGATGGATCTTTATACAATGATGAAAGATTATACAGGAAGCGATGATCCTTCCCGTATGGCGCAAAATGGAGAAGACTACCTCAATATTTATCCCACTAAGAAGGTTAAAATTCCTGTAGACACGAATCTTGTACGACAGAATGGTACTGTGAACGCGGGAGATAGCGTGGTAAGTGAAATTGATTTTGATATTCCTAAAGGCGTTTTGGTTAAAAATGAATGCGCTATATTAAATATTATAGCCGCCAACAAATGGAAGCGGCCAATTTATTTTACATCTCCATATGATGAACTTGGCTTTCAGCCTTATTTAAGAACAGATGGGCTTACTTACAGGCTTGTTCCTGTAAAAAACAGCGAAGTGAATCGTGACTGGGCTTATAGTGTTATGATGAACAAATTTGTATTTGGAAATGCTGACAAACATGGTGTTTACTATGATGAAGAAAACAGGAGGCATTTGAATACTATAAGAATGCAATATGCACAGGTGGGAAATAACCTCGCGGACCATGACAGGAAGGATGATGCAAAAAAATTATTAGAAAAATGCGACAAAATGATGCTGCAGGAAAATTTTCCATATGGCCTGGTGTCGCGCCGTCAGCAACAAGACCAGATATCCGGGCAGTTTTTACTGGCTGCTTACAAATCCGGTGATACAGTGCTGGCAAAAAAAGTATCCGACGCCTTGCGTAAAGACCTTGAACAACAAATAACTTATTTTAACAGTCTCGATGAAAATAAACAAGTACAGCTTGCCTATGAAAACCAGATTGTTCAGCAGTTATTGCAACAGTTACAGGGCATGGAGCAATATTTTAAAAGCCCGGCTTCATTAAATCCCGAAACTGTAAATCCCGTAATTAACAATATTCCCAAACCGAAAAGAGAAAAACAGGTTAACGATAAAACGCAATAGTTTTTATAATAATTTGACATCCCGGTTTTTGTTACTGCTCAAAACAGGCTAAACCGGGATTTTTTATTTAACAACCGAAAAAATAAATATCGATTAATTGTTTGCTAAATTGCAATGAAATAA
>JBDTZL010000197.1:0-3345 GCA_040005125.1 Ginsengibacter sp. | reverse complement strand
ATTTTCGCGGAATCGGTTGGCTCATGTACAGATATCGTTGCTACGGTGTTAAAGCCTTTATTGCATTTTCGTCCCGATGCGCAGGTAACTGTTTCCATATTTGCTGATGTTCGTCTCCTGCAAATGATACTTAATAATGGGACAAATTTGTTTGATGAAACGGTGAACTATATTTACTTGAAGCAACTGGAAGAAGCTGGCATTATTGTTATCAATAAAATCGATTTAATAACTAAGGAAGAGTTGGCAGAAATAAAACAATTAATGCAGGCAAGGTATGGAAGCAAAATATTATTGTATCAAAATTCATTGGATAAAGATAATATACTGCATTGGTTGCACACACTTAATAATTATGAATCTGCAGGTATGTTGCCATCTCTCAGTATAGATTACGATACGTACGCTACCGGTGAAGCCAAATTAGCATGGCTCGACCAGGAGCTTGAAATATTCAGTGCAAATAATAATGCCCTGGAGCACGTTGAAGATTTAATCAATAATATTTATAAGAAAATAAATGTACACCAACACGCAATCGGTCATTTAAAATTTTTAATAAACGGCTCGATAAAAATAAGCTTCGCCTCAAACGCGCAGCCGGAGGTTGCTTTGAAAATTGGGCCAGCGGAATCTGCTACATTGCTTATAAATATACGTGTGCAAACAGAGCCGGATGTTATCGAACACCTTATTTCATCAGCCATTGAAGAAATTGAAATGCAATCGGGATGTAAAATAGTTGTGAGCAGTTTGTCGGCTTTTCAACCCGGCTATCCACATCCTGCATACAGAATTTAAATAACATTAAATTAAACAAACGTTGAGCAAAAAAACATTTTGATTTAACATCAGGTAACCGATGAAGTTTTCCTGGCAGCCTTTCTACGGTTAAAAGTCTGGGTTTTTTGTGGAATAAGGATTTACGGCAGATTTGTTAGCACAAAAGCTCAATAAAAAACAAATTGTTTGGCCTCACTCTTTTGGAGAGATAACGAAGGGTGAGGTTCTGAACGCTGCATAAAAAACCAATTTACCCGCTCGCAACGGATGGCAAATTGGTGCAGGGATCTTAGCTAAAAAATGAGATTTTAATGTGATGTTATCCGAAAACAATGAAGAAGTATGATAAACAAAATATAATGGTAAGAAAAGTTACAACTATCAATCTCTAATGAAAGTATTCAATATTATTTCCCTCCTGTTTTACTCATGCAGCCTGTTTGCACAGCATCCTGTTACCCCCATTTCAGCAAATGTGGAAATGTATAATGGTAAGCCAACTATCATGTTGAACGGGCAACCGCAAAATCCGATGTTCTATGCATTGACTGATGTGCCGGGTGGCCGTTGGAGTTGGGAAGAATTGCCCAAACATACTATGAAATCATTCTGTGAGCAGGGCTTTAATTTAATACAGGTAGATCTTGCATTTGATCATGTATGGAAAGAAGATGGCACAATAAACCTGGATACTGCCCAAAGACAATTACGAGGTGTATTGGATATTTGCCCCTGTGCGGCTATTATGATAAGGTTTCATGTAAATCCACCCAAATGGTGGCAGCATAAATACCCGGAAGAAAATACATTATATGCAGATACAACAGCAAAGCCGGATTACAACTGGGGCCTGCAACGTATCATAGAAGATGACGCGGGAACACCGGAACGATTCAGCCTCGCATCAAAAAAATGGTTGATGGAAGCAGGTGAAAAGATGAAAACGTTTTTGCAGGAGTTACAACAACTGCCCGAAGCAAATGCAATTGCATCCATCCAGGTTGCAAGCGGGGTGTATGGTGAATGGCATTATTGGGGCTTTATCAATAACGAGCCCGATATGAGTGAACCGATGCAGGTATATTTTAAAAACTGGTTAAAAGAAAAATATCATAATAATGAGGGTTTGCAAAAAGCATGGAACAATAAAGTTGTCACACTTGATAATGCGGCAGCGCCATCTTTGGCACAAAGAAGAACAACTCAGGCGGGTATATTTCGCGATCCACAAAAAGAAAGGAATGTAATTGATTATTATGAGGCACAGCATAACTGTGTTGCCGATGATATTATTTACTTCTGCAAACTGGTAAAAGATAACTGGCGAAGGCCCGTTATTACAGGTGCATTTTATGGATATTTTTATTCGGTCTTTGGAAGAGAAGCTGCCGGCGGGCACCTGGCTCTGCAAAAAATTTTGCAATCACCCTACATTGATTTTTTAAGCGCCCCTAATACGTATTATCCTGAGAGCAAAGAAACCGGTGAGCCCTACCGGTCACGCAGCCTCATCAATTCGGTAACATTACACGGAAAATTATGGCTCGACGAAATGGATCAGCAGCCGCCATTACTGCACTTTAAGGATTCAGCTTATAAAACAAGTGTTGCCAAAAGCATAGCCAATGTGCGCAGGAACGTAATGTTTACTTTTTCAAAAGGCGTGGGCCTTTGGTTTTACGATTTTGGCCCTTCCGGTTTTAATGGCGGCACAAGGCTCAATGATCATGGAAGCTGGGGGTGGTGGGACGATCCATTCCTTATGCAGGATATTGGGCATTTAAAAAAACTGTTGGATGAAAAAATAAACACACCTTACAAAAGTGATGCAGATGTACTGCTCGTACACGATACAAGATCTTTCTATAATACCGGGAGTGAAAAAAATTCAAGCTATATGGGGCACTGGACCAATAACTGGATTCCGCCAGCGATTTTTAAAAGCGGAGTAGTGCATGATGTATTACATATTGATGATTTGGATAAAGTAAACCTCTCCCAATATAAAGCGGTGGTCTTTATAAATACATGGGTATTAAATGATGCACAGAAAAAATTCATTCAAACAAAAGTCGCTGCCGGTCAACGGCACTTAATATTTTTGTATGCACCCGGCTATTCTAATGAACAGGTGTTAAGCAAAGACTTCATACAATCAGTAACAGGCATACAGGTGCAACAAATTGAACAACAGAAGACAACAACAGTAGTTATCAACGATAGTATTGTTCCGGGTTATTCTTACTCAGTATGGAACAATGCCGTGAACCCTTTTTTTATCGTATCTGATAAGAATGCTGTGTCGCTGGGGCGTTTAAAAGACAGCGCTGGCGTTGCGTTTGCAAAGAAAGATTTCCGGGATCATACTTCCTGGTTCATGGCGCTCCCATCAGCCAGTTCTGGATTATGGCGTTATATTTTTCAGGAAGCCCATGCTAACATTTATGATAGGGATGAAGACATTTTTTACAGCGGCCATGGCATCCTTTCAATACATACATTGAAGGGCGGTGAAAGAAATATAAAATTGAAAAACGGTAAATCAATACAGCTCATTTTGCA
>JBDTZL010000193.1:0-11372 GCA_040005125.1 Ginsengibacter sp. | reverse complement strand
GATTTTTTAGTTTCTCCATCAATAATTGAAAGCTCATAATCGCCCACCCGCCAATCACCGGATGTAACCGTCTGTTTTATTATCAACAGTCCATCAGGACCATAGGCTGATACTTTCTTAGAAAAATCCTCATCAGTCTCCAAAGAAAGCGGATCGCGCAGATAGAATACTGACTCTATACCACGTTGTTTAAATTCATTCGTTAATCTATCGGCCATACCCTTCCAGAATGATTTTGAATCTTTCGTGGCGTTTATGAATACAAAGATCTTCTTGAGCTTTTTATTAAAACCGACGTCTTTATTAGATACAATTTTTGCTGATGTGCAGTCCAGCAGGGAAATAATTGGCATTAAGAAAATAAATAAGAAATATAGACTTTTCTTCATAGGATTTTTTGACGATGAGTATAATTAGATTCTTGAAGAACCAAAGATAACTAAAATGGCAGTGCCTTTAGATAAAAATACGACCTCAGGAGTTTATAAAAAGCAGTGTTATACTGAACGTAAAATACCAAAGATAATAACACGAATTTTAGGCACTAATAACACGAATTACTTTGCAGCACTTATTAATTCGTGTAGCCTGTCTGGCGTCAGGCTGGTTCGCATTAATCCGATAGCTATCGGATCGTGTAATAAATATTACGCTAAAACAGCACAACTTTTGTCTTCGAAAAACTAATTATAGGCAGAGTATTAGAAGGGCAGCTCTTTGTTTCATTCATCAGCATATTTCTATTATCCATCCACATTTTCCGGGTAAGCTCGTTGAACCTCGGATCAGATTTCAACTCATTCAGCATTGGATACCTGATGCAGAAGATCATGCTAAGGCACACAATGCCAATACGCTGTTCATAACCTTTATTAAGATGATAAAACGCCTGGTCAAAATCTTTTAATCCAGAATAAAGAAATGCATAATCCATGCCGACCCCTTAATATGTGTGCATTATTTTCATCTTCCTGCATTAAGGCGGTATAACCTTGTCGTGTCAGCAAACATGATAGCTGCAAGTTGTCGTACCCCCCCGGATGACGCTTTGAAATCAATGGCAGCACTTTCCATCAAACAGGATTAATTCTGGTTAACAAATAAAATTCCTTTTACATGTATCATTCAAATTTAAAAAAATAAGTCGAATAACTATTTGGTTTCTTCCTTTGCACACACAGCTGCAATTCTTTTGCCTGGCGCAGGTCTCCCGACCTGTGCCTGGCCGTCTTCTGACTTATGCCTGGCCATTACTTATCTCTTGCCTGGCGCAGATCTCCCTATCTGTGCCTGGCCGTTACTTATCTATAATAGTTTACCCTTGGGTTTTTAACTGCACAACGTGGAGTAACAAACGGGCACAGGTCAGGAGGCCTGCGCCAGATAATATAATAATTTTGATCAAGTAATAAACTATAGGTGCGCTCTCCGAAGAAATTATCCTATTTTTTCTAACCTAACCTATTCTTTTTATTCTCAAAGATCATGTTAATCAAAGCAAGATGGATTACTTATTTCATTTCATTTCCACTCCGTTAGTAATAAAAGAAACGCCGGCACTACTTTCATTCATTAAAGTTTGAATGAGAGGCTCTATTCCGGTTGCAGGTGAACCCCATTTTACAACAAAGTTAGCGCCTGCGCCACCTTTTGCTTCGGTTCGTGCAATCACAAATTCAATGGAAGCCATTGGTTTAACAAGTAAGGTGGAATCTAAATAATGCTTTAAGACTTCTCCCTGGGAACCATAATAAATAACATCAGTTACATAAAAGCTCTTTGTAAAACTGGTATTCCGAATGCTTAAAGTTGTAGTCAGATAAATTAAAGATGTTCCTGATTCTGCGTATATGTGCGAGTAAACAGGCACATAAACCGAATGCTTATTTACTAACGTGGCTGTATCAATTTTTACATAGTTATATACCTGGCCCGGCAAGTAGGCTTTTTCACTTTTATCATCTTTACACCTGACAAGTGTAAATAGAAAAAGTAACGTTATTAATATTCTCATTGATTTAATCATAGCACTTGAAAATTACTATTTATCATCCAAAAAAAATATAAAATCAAAATTAGTGATGTATTTACAATCATTTACAATATTGCCGGAAACAACAGTATCACCATTTGAACACGGCAAAACAGGAGGTACTGACAATGCACAACTAATGACATCTCCATTAGCCAGGCTGGCATTGGTGTACTCCGTGTCATTTGTTTCAACATTATTAATAATCGGGATAAGTTATTTAAACTCTTCAAGAAGAATATTTTAATTTTTGTTACCCTTGCAGCCGTGGGCATTGTAATTGCTTACTACCTCGTTATTGAAAAAGACAGCAATTCAGATGATGTATCTCTTTCCGATTTTCTAACTGACTAACTTCCTGCTTAATTCTCTGCTCAAATCTTTCCCTGAGTATTAAATTTTAACTGATTTACAAATTATTATGAAAATGAGTTGACATTTTTATGCACCTCCTTTTTAAAGGATTTCCTGCAGTCTATTTTCCTTCCATTCTTCTTCATGCTGTTCATTTTTGTCCTGTCGATACTTATTAGGCTGTGTTTCAATTCGCGAAGCAGGTCTGGGGTAAAGAACAAGATGATCAAGCTATTATGTTGATACATCTTTCATGCATAGGACTGGCTATTTATATCCTGAAAAGATCTGTGTCTGAAATGCTTAACCATATTGTTCAGGCTTTGGGGAACACCAGTACCATAGGGAAGATTTAACAAAATACTCCGGAAGATCTTGGTAAATTTAGCTTTCATCACTGAACATTTTTCTCTTGTAACGCAATCAGGTATAAAGTGAATTTTATACCCGTCTCAAAATATATATGGCTATATTTTGGCCAGAATAATAAATAGGCTTGCAGGTAATTTAAAATTGAATTATTATTGTATTATGAGTACCCTAACTAACGTCGCCATACATAAAATAGTCCTTGAAGATAACAGCCAATATTTTTATTCAACAGAGCCTTATGAACTAACCAATGTTCTGGGCAATGTTGTAGCTGTTTTGCAGGCGTATCATTTCACAAAACATGAAGACAATAATAGCGGGTATTCCTGCAAACTATACAAAACAAGAGAAGGAAACTGGTATGAAATAAATGAGCCTGCTTCATCTGCAGACTACAACATTTTATGGTCTTTAAAAACAGCCATCGAACGGCAGGAAAATGGATTTAGTAAGTTTACTTTTCCTAAATAAAAGGCTGGCACGGCCGCCACTTAAGCGCCTAAATCCCAATGTCATTTAGTTAAGGTTTTATAAAGGGTTAATGTCACCCCTTCGGGGGTTTTATACTTTGAGTTTCTTTATTTGCTATAATAATATCAGCCTTTCAGGCTTAAAATCCCGAAGGGATGGAACTACCATAGTTATAAAATTGTTCAGCGCCAAAAGAAAATCCCGAAGGGGTGGCATATTCTTTAACTAAATGACATTGCCCTAAATCGCCTAAAGGTGACTTTAACAGCTTCTAAATAAAATGGGACTTTTTGAGTATTATATTCTCCGTATATTCTAATTTCAATTATTGTCCCAACGGAGTCTTCACAGGTTAAACATTATAATTAAAAGGAATTCCTGTGAGACCCTGGCGCTGAAATTTGTTAAAACGGGGTTCTGCTTTTAACCCAACAACATATCAATTTGAGCAGCCCTGGTTTCCATAATCCTATACAGTCACATGCTGTTTAAATCACTCCTAAATGAATTATATTTGACGTGTCACAAGGGTATTTAGAAAAACTGATGCTGGCTGCTGTTGTAGCCATGCTTTAATTATAACAACTTTTCCGACACTTTAATTAAATTATAAAAATATGGACTTATTAAAATTTGAATTCAAGACCGGAGAAGAGGGCTCTCGTATATACAACCTTGGGCTATTAGCTAAAAAATTAAGATACCACAGAAGTAATGTAGCAATAGATGCCATTGACTCAGCCCTTCCGGAACTTCGAAAAATTGAAACGGAACTTCAAAATTTTGATGCAAAAGCCGGAGACGACAAAAGATTTTATATACAGGAAATAACGGAGGAGTTAGATAAGGAAGATGAAACCAAAAATAATTTTTTGGAAGAAGTTGAAAGATCTTCTAAATCCGTTGTAGCAGCTTTACATAACAAAGACTTTTCAATGGCTGATTTTTCATACGGCCTCGGGAGTAACGAAGGAATTTTTTGGATAGAATTTCACGGATACAAATCGCAATTATCACACGATGATCTGTTACATGTTGTAAAAGAAGTCTTCAGGTCTGTTAGTTATAAAACCGGGATAATCTTTATAGACTATTCTTTAAAATAAAAATGCGTCTTTCTTAATATATATATTGATAAAAGTGAAGAAAATATTTACTAAAATTCTTGTACCACTCGTTTTTTCTGTTCAATTTTTGTTTCCAGGGTCTCTAACTGCACAACAAAAGGATTTTGCTATAAGAGGATTTCACCTGGATTTAAGGATACAGGTAATGAAGATGGATGCTTTAAAAGCTTTTGCAAAAAAACTAAGCGAATCAGGAATAAACACACTGGTGATGGAGTGGGAGGGAACTTACCCTTTTGAGAGGCATCCATTGATACCTAACAGGTACGCGTACACGAAAGAAGAAATAAAATCATTTATAAATTATTGCAGTAATGTGGGTATTGATGTTATACCATTGCAACAAAGCTTTGGACACGTAGAGTATATACTCCGGCATTCCAGGTATAAAGACCTCAGAGAAGATCAAAAGGACTATTCCCAGGTTTGCCCGCTGGAAGAAGAAGGCAATAAAAGATTGTTTACGGATCTTTTTACAGAACTTGCGGCTACACATCCTTCAAAATATTTTCATATTGGTGGCGATGAAACTTATTTATTGGGTCATTGCGAAAAATGCAAAGCAAAAGCGGCAACAGAAGGTACATCGAAATTGTATATGGACCATATAAAAATGCTTTGCGATATCGTAATCAGCCTGGGTAAAATTCCTGTTCTCTGGGCCGACATTGCTTTAAAACATCCGGAAGCGGTAAAACAGCTTCCTAAGGGAACAATTCTTATAGACTGGAACTATGGCTGGGATTTAGACAACTTCGGTGCTCACGAAAAGCTCATCCAATCCGGATTTGAAGTATGGGGTGCTCCGTCCCTTCGAAGCCATCCGGATAATTATTTTTTAACTCAATGGGAAAAACATTTTAAAAACATAAGGGATTTTGTACCCACCTGCAGAAAATTGGGATATAAAGGCATTATTATGACATCATGGTCAACGTCAGGGCAATATTCCCCGGTTTTTGAATCTTCTGATGATATAATAGACCTTTATGCTATCAGGCATGTATACCCGATAACCGGTTTTAATATGTTGCTTGCAGCATATGCCGAAAGTTTACAAAGCGAAAAACAACTGGATATTACTGTATTTGTCGAAACGTATAGTAAAAAGCAATACGGGTTCAATAAGCAACAGTCTCTTTCCTTTTGGAAAGCTCTTACAACTGCCCCGTATGAAATCAGCCAGGGAAAGGTAAATGCTCCGTCAGCCATAACAGTACAACAGTTAGCAGATAGTGAAGCGATCGTAATAAAGACTTTGTATGCATTGCAGCCAATAAAAAATAAAGATGAATTTGAACACTACAGGTTAATGGCTGATATCAGGATGTTGTATCTCAGGTATCAGAAAATTGAAGGAGACGTAAATACGCCTGCATTTAAAAATGCAGAACTTCCATCTGTTCTGCTTCAATTAAAACAAGTTATAAGTGATTCAAAATTGATTGACCAGCGATTCATTAGTTTAAATAAAAACACACTTCATTTTGCTGAGTTACAACAGGAAAATAATTTGCGCAACAGTAAAATTATATTGTTGTATCAAAGGCTGGGAAGACTGAGGAACGCGCCCAAATTTTAAAAATCCTTCGCCTTCCTGTTTTTCATAAACTAAATTTTATTGTGAATGCCTTTAGTTCTAACCACTAAAATTTATTATATTACTGACATATAAATCCCTTGTTTTACTTTGCTTCTAAATAAGAGAATGCCTTTTTTAAAAACCAATCTGTTCCGGCTTTTTGTTTGCTAACATCTACTTCAATTTTTGGTTCAAACAATTCCCTCGGGAGCCCGTTAATATGATACAACCTTTCTGTTGGAAAATGAAATTTTATTTTAGTATTGGGCATTTCAAACGATTCAGTTGCACCATTAAGGCGGGCTAAAGCAGTTCCGATAACAGTGGCTCTTTTCATTCCATCAAAACCTATTGTAATGCCTTCTCCCATACTACCCGTCCAATGATCTGCAAGAACGATCAATGGCTTAGTGTAAGCAATACCCCTGGGTGAAACAATTTCTTCCCAGCTTCGTTTAATCCCGGTTTCTTTTTCTTCAGCAAAAAGTTCATGCTTCTGATAAAATTCGTCTTTTATAATAAACCGTCCGAGAATTGCCCTGGCGACTGAAGAATTGCCCCCGCTTGGAGTTTCTCTCAAATCCAAAATCAGGGCACTGCTTTTCAAATTTTGATTTAATACACTGTCAAATTGAGAAATAATTTCGTTATCAAAAAGAAAATTATTTATTTTGATATACGCTATATTTCCAAATCGTTTTGATTCCACCATTGTTTTGTAGATGACGTTTTCCAGCATCATGCTATCTTCATCAGGATAAAAATCTTCTGTTTTATCTTTGTATTTAAGTGTTATTTTTCGTTTGGATTGATGATCTCCTGCCAAAGTGAGCCGCAATGCAAAACTTTTAGCTTCAGCATCGATACTGTGTGCCAAAAATGGGGTAATCGCTTTTTCTACCGGAACATCATTAATTGCAATCACTTCCATCCCGGAAGTTATTCCCGAAATTTCGGCTCCGAATCCTTTTCTTACTTCGGTTATTACAGGCTTACCATTAATATATTCCCCCCATAAATCGGCCCCGGTTGGTACCAACCTTCTTGAAAAATTGGTATTCGTATTAAGCGAGCAATGATGATCATACAATTCATAAAACAACTGTTCGAGAATAGTCACAAAGGACGTACGGGAACTTATCGTATCAATTTGAGGCGCGTACATTTTTTTAATCGCATTCCAGTCGGTTTTCTTTTTATTAAAATAACAGTAATTGTCATTGATGGAGTTCCAGAAATATTCAAAATCTTCTTTGTATTGTTTTGATGTGAAGGCCTGGGCAGATCCATTTAAGGAACAAAACAATAACATTATAAGAGCAACACTTTTCATTTTAAATCTATTTTTTTCTTTGAATTTTAAAAAACGTAAGGGCATTGCCGGTCGCCTCTTTTTTTACTTACCAATCATTTTTTTTCCTCCAATAGTTTTAGCACTTCATCCATTTTCAACTGAAGTCTCATCACTTCTGCCTGCGCCTTCAGGTTTACCTGGTATTCTATTTCCGCTCTTATCCTATCCTGCTCTGCAATGCCCCGCTGGCTGGTGAGTACAAGGATTGTAAACAAAAAAGATGTAAGAGTGAGTATAAATCCCAAAAAGAAAAAAGTGGGAGGAGTATCTGCAAGATTAATAGCACCTTTGTTAAGCCGGTGATAATACCACGTTTGGAAACCTATCCAGCTTGCCAGGAAAATGATTGCAAAGATAAGAAAGCGGCTGCTCGATACATGCCTTGCCGCTTTGTCAACAAACCTTCGAAACGACGCCCGCTGTTGAGGCGGAGCGTGGCTGCCGATCATATGTTGACGCATATTCACCGTAGTGGTTCGCAGCCTGTCAACAAGTATTGCAAGTAAGGTACGGGAAAATTGAGGATGCTTGTCGAGATAACTATAAAATGTGGCCCGGCCAATAGTAAGTACTGTTGTTTCTTTTGTAGTGCGTACAGTAGCTGTATGTGGCCCGCTATCCAGCAACGATAATTCACCAAAAAAAGTTCCTTCACCCTGTACACCAAGTGTAAGCTCCTTGCCGTCTTTATTTGGGTAGCTGATGCGTACCTCTCCTTTTTCAATTACACAAAGCTTATCCCCGGGTTCGTCCATCCAGAAGATAACGGTATTAGGCGGATATTTTTTTGTGTCCAGCTGCTTCAACAAATCCTGTAATTCTTCCGGGTTAAGTGTTGCAAACAGCGGGATTTCCCTGAGCATTTCCGGCGTCATAATTTTTTTTAGATGATATTTTAGCTGACTGAAATAAGTAATTACTAAAGGTATGATATCGGTTGATTAGATCGAATAAATCGCATCCTTCCCCAGGTTCTTGTTTGTAACGTGAGTTATCTATACCACAAATTCAATCACAGAAGCAACTTCCCGGACTGAGTATTTATCCAGGCGCAACTTACTTTTCCCTAATACAAAGCCTCACTCTCCCAACGCTGATCTTCACCGTTTAAGTATTGTAATTAAAAGAAATTCGCGTGCCGCTCGTGGTGCTGAAAAACAATTTTCCCTAATCTTCATTTCCAATCATCATGACTGGCCCCCCGCCTGTTGAAATCCTTTGTGCATCTGAGTCCACTTCCTGCATTCCTTGTGAAGACATTGCAGATTGCAAATCTTCCGGTGAATTGAAAGGCATGGAAAACATCAAATAGTATGGTGGTAAACCTGTTGGTGTTTGTTGAAACCTTGTGATGGTGTAAGGTTTGGCATCACCCGGTATCCCGGTCTTTTCATGCAGTAATTGTATATGAGCCTGGTAATCCTTTTCAAATTGATCAATATCAGTTGGCTGAGGATAGAGAACGGTTAAGCGTATCATTATTATTTAGTTTAATTTATCCATTTTGCAATGCTTGCACATAAATTTAAATTTATAGCACTCCAATCGTATTTCAAAGAAAAATGCTAACTAATGGAAAGAACGGGAAAGAAATGTCGATAACACTAATGGCAATTTTGGCAATAGCATCAATGCGGGAATATCCGGATGAATTTAACAAAACTCAATTACAATAAAACAGAAATCGTATTTTTATAGCCTAATTTTGCAGGATGCGCATAATTCTATTGATGGCCATAGTCTTTTCTTTTGTAGCAACAAAGGCACAAACGATTTTACCGTTTAGCCCTGCTGATTATTCACAAAGTGCAGGCTTTGCAAATAACATTCACAGCCATGACAGCCTTTCTGCACACAAATGGTTTTTCAGCACCTACCGCGGCATATCTACCGGTATTTCTTTTTTTAATGGGGGCAATGCAACTATTTTCGCTGCACCAATGAGTGTGCAGTTAAACCGCAGGCTAAATGACAATTTCTATGCCTTTGCGAACGTAAGCGTGACACCAACTTATACGAGTTTCAACCGCTCCTTTACCACTGCCGGCAATAATAAAAACTACGGGTACAGTAATTCGCGGTTAAATGGTTTTGGTATAAATCCTTCCGTATCGTTGGGCCTTATGTATATCAACGAGCAGAAAACGTTTTCCATCTCCGGAAGTATCAGTGCTGAAAGAAGCAGCTACCCGTTGCTTCCTTATTACCCTGCCATTAATTCCAGGCAGCGCAATGTTATTCCATCAAACAGGTAAGTAATAAAATTAAAAAAAGTAAGTGAAGTTAATCGTGTCATACATAAATTGGCAATACCCCACAAAGAGGCAACGGCACTAAGAAAAAGCAGCTTTGCGTTGTTCGTGTCCCTGTCTGCCGACAGGCAGGTTTGTGGGAAAAGATATACCGGCAAAAGATTTGTTGGCAGGGCAGCAGACACCGGCCACGAATTTATGTTATCAGCTGCACCATCTCCCCAAAACACAAAATTTTAAACCCCATTTCCTTACTTTCAAAAAAATCAAATTGGTTTATTTACATTTATTAAAAATATTATTTTATGATAAAGCGCTTTGGTTTATTACTGGTTGTTTTTACACTACTGAAAGAAACATTACCGGCACAACAGAAGATAGACAGTTTATTTCCGATACGAGGCTTTTGCATTGGCGCGCCAAAACCCCAGGCGGTAGATTCCTTTACAAGGTTTATTGTTGAAGAACTTGCGCCGAGAAAAGTGAATACACTTATTCTGCGCGTTGACTACCGGTACCAGTATAAAAGCCACCCCGAACTTGTGGATAGTTTTTCGCTAAGTAAAGCCGATGTAAAAAAAATGGTGAATGCCTGCAAAAAGTATAATATCCAGATCATTCCCCAGGTAAATCTTTTGGGCCACCAGTCATGGGCAAGTCATACCAATAAGTTACTGGCTGTTTACCCGCAATTTGATGAAACACCGGGTGTAAAGATGCCTGTAAAATATGAATGGCCCAATGCCGATAATTTGTATTGTAAAAGTTATTGTCCTTTACATCCGGAAGTGCATAAGGTGCTATTTGACGTGATAGATGAAATATGTGATGTATTTGAATCAACTGCTTTTCACGCCGGCATGGATGAGGTGTTTTACCTCGGTGATGATAAATGCCCAAGATGTAGTGGTAAGGATAAAGCAGAATTATTTGCAAATGAGGTGCGGTTATTAAACGATCACCTTGCACAAAAAAATCGCCATCTATGGATTTGGGGCGACAGGTTACTAGATGGTAAAACGACCGGTCTTGGACCTTGGGAAGCCAGTTTTAATAATACTTACAGGGCGATAGATATGATACCGAAAGATGTGGTGATCTGCGACTGGCACTATGAACGTTCAGATAAAACATCAGTATATTTTGCAATGAAAGGCCTGCATGTAATTACCTGTCCGTTTGAGGCGCCGGCGCTCGCGGCCAGGCAGGCAGAAGATATGTTGAGTTTCAGAAGAGAATCTTCAGAAGAAATGCAGGATAGGTTCTATGGAATGATGCAAACCGTATGGTCTGATGCCTCATTTTTTATGATTGGTTTTTATACAAACAAAAAAGATCGTGAGGGTGGTGAGAATACCCCGTGGAACTGCTTTATTACTTTGTATGATAAAATAAATAGTTTGAAATAATTATAGCAGGTATATCAGACTACTTAAAAATTCTTTAGTGCTAACTATCCCTCAGTGGCCGCACACCAACGTAGGATGCCTTGCTCAATAAATATATTTTTTATTGCAGAATATTTTTAGCTGGCCCCGCGCATATCAGAAGGTGTCTGGCCACTAAACTATTTTTTTAATCATACATTATTTTCTGAGTGGCCTGACACCGTGAACAACCTGGAATTTACATTGAAGGTGTAAGGCTATCAACCGCCGGGGTAAACACACTTCGACACATAACACTATCACCACAATAATAACAATCAAAAAGTAAGTTCCGGCAATCATTTTGCATTAAACTCTACCATGCTAATGCCTGCCTGGACCGCAACTTTTGGATCCTTTGGTTTATAAATAAAATAGAGCTTATGAAACGCTCCGCCCGG
>JBDTZL010000381.1:0-3371 GCA_040005125.1 Ginsengibacter sp. | reverse complement strand
TGGCAAAACCTATTGCAAACAGGAATTCTTTATTGATCAAATAAATAATATTCCCGATGCCGGCCCCGAGTACTTTCCGGATGCTTATTTCCTTCATCTTTTTGCCTAATATCAGCAATGCAAGTCCGAAAATACCGGACACTGAAATAATGATCATAATTACAGAAGCTGTACTTAATACCTGTGCAACCTGGCCAAATCCATTAAGATATCCGTCAAATACGGTATCCTGGTAATAGTATTCAAATGGCAAATCGGGGTTTACCTTTTTCCATATGTTTTCTACAATTTTATGAGAGTTTGAAAATAAGCCGGGTGCTGTTTTTACATAAACTGTGTTGATGTCTTCAGGCTTACAGCCCATCAAAACCATAGGGCCAATTGGTGTTTGAAAATTTTCGAAATGAAAATCCTTTGTCTCACCAACTACCAAATAATTATCGTTATCATATTGAATGGTTTTTCCTATAGCTGTGGCCCAGCGCATTTGTTTTAGAAACGCCTGGTTCACTATTACTGCAGCTGTTTTATCCGTTTCAAATTCTTCACTCAAATCTCTTCCCTTTGTGATCGTTATACCTAACTGGGTAGCAAAGCCCGGCAAAGCGCTGATGCTGTTTACGGTTTGTTTCTCACCATCTACATTAATTGCTAATTGCCTGGAGTACTTGCCAAGCGACTCCACTGCTCCAGAAACGGATATTACGTTGCTGTTGCGTTTCAGCTCGTCTTTAAAGGCTCCGAAATCCGCAGACTTGTCCAGCGTTACAACTACATTATTTGCAGGATCATATCCCCAGGGCCTCGCTTTCATGTGTTTTGTTTCACGGATAAATGCCAATGCCGTTGAAATTGACAGGAATGTAAGAAAAAACTGGAAGCCCAAAAGTATCTTCCTGAAGCGGTTATTGCTGCCCATTTTGCTATTACCCTTCATGATATTGATGGGTTTAAATGCAGAAATGTAAATCGATGGCCAGGCCGCCCCGCTGAATGCTGATACTAAAATTAATGCGACCAAAGCCACCCATGTACGGTAATTTGTAAACATCCCTTTGGCCAGGTCGATGTTGGCTATCTGGCTAAACCCGGGCAGAAAAATGTATTTGGCTAAGATCAGGCCAATAAATATGGCTATGGTGCAAAGAATAATGTTCTCCAGGATGAATTGAAAAATGATCTGTTTCCTGCGGCTGCCCATCACTTTCCTGATCCCGATCTCTTTTAAGCGGGTGGAAGCAGAGGCGATGGCAATATTCATATAGTTAAAATAAACCAGTAATAAAGTAGCAATGCCGATAACCAAAAGCATAATATAACCGGCTATGTGTGTTTCGTTAAAACGTTCATTCTCTACTTTATAAGCATGGAAATTCATCGTTTTTAATGGCTGGAAATTAAAAGCAACGATCTTATTATCCGGGTTGGAAGCATTGTACAGCTTTAAATATTTATTGATATTATTTTGTATGGGTACAAATTGTGATTCCTGGTCAGCCTCTAAAAATGTAATATCCGCGCTCTGGGCCCAATCACCGGGTTTATCCATTCCCAATGAAGCCATCCGCTGAGCGGGGATAAGGGCAGAGAAATAAAAGGATGATTCGACAGGTTGTTTATCAAACACGCCTTTGACCGTAAAATTTGCGATGGTTTCGTGCCCGTCCTTATTAAAACGCACATTTACGTTTTTGCCGATTGCGTTTGTTTTACCAAAAAGTTTTTCTGAAAGCTCATAGGTCAGTACTATTCCGTCGGGATCAGTAAAGCGCTCCTGGTTCCCCCATCTAACCGGGAAATCAAACATTTTATAAAAAGCATCGTCCACAAATGTTACGCTTTCTCTAAAAACATTGTCGCCTTGTTTTATTATCACCCCTGCATAATTTACCCTCGCAACATTTTTTATTTGCGGATAATCATTTTTTAACATTGGCCCCATGGGTGAAGGGGAATTGCCCCAGTATTGCCGGTCGCCATTTTTTTGAGAGATCCGTTCAACAACAAAAAGATTATTGCGCTTATGATGGAAGCTATCCATATGCATGGACCAATCGAAAAATTCAAATACCACCATGCAGCAGCCCACAGCCAATGCAAGGCCAAGTATGTTTATTGATGACGATAACTTGTTTTTTGCAAGGCTTCGTAAGCCTGTTTTAAAATAGTTCTTTATCATGGTTCGTTGGTCATTAACTTATCTTTATAATGAAATTTGTACTTACGGCTCATTGGCTAATATAAGCATCTTTTCGACCAAGGCACATCTAAAAAAGGACAATATTCCGGGTACATTGTATGGCCCGACAAAATAATAAGACAAATAGTATAATATCTTCCTGCTAAAGAGAGCAAGCATTCACTATTTTCACGACCATATTTTCCGACAAATGAGTGCAAATTATCTGTGCATTCTTTTATAAAGAGCGCCAATAACAAAAACCTGTATCAGCACCAGTATTAATGCGCTGGTAAGGATATAAGAAATTTCACCAGGAATGGCCATGCTGAAATGAGGCATCTTAAAGCCATTTTTCTCCCTGGCCGGTATCTGCTACCATAACTTCTTTATTTTATCACCAGGTGGATTGTTGCCTGCAACCGCTTGTATTCGCCACGGCCGCAGACACGATTGCTATAATCAGTGATTACTATGTTTTATTGAACAGTAACAATGAACTGAAAATCGGATAAAATTCGTTTGCAATCGGATAAAATCGGATATTTTTCACTATATGTTTAATGATCAATATTTTTACAGAATCGTATAATAATCGTCTCTAATCGGATAAAATCGGATATTTTGCAAACTACAATCCTTATCTTTGATAAATGAGCAATACGGTTCATACATTCATATTGATCCCTGACTGGCAATTAATTCGGTCGATCAGCATTTTGGATCGTTTTGATGCCTCCTGGGCAGCAATAGAAAAAAGAGAAGGACCAGGTCTTAAACAACTAAAATCTATTGCGACAGTCCGTAGTGTGGGGGCATCAACCCGCATAGAAGGCGCTGCAATGTCGGATGAAGAAGTAAAAGTCCTGATTGAAAAGTTGAGTATTTCAAAGTTGGAGGACAGGGATTCGCAGGAAGTAGCGGGGTATTTCGAAGCACTGGATCTTATTTCCCAGGTATTTACAGATATAGATATTACGGAAGGAACCATAAAAAACCTGCATAATATATTACTGAAGTACAGCCAAAAAGACGAGTGGCATAAAGGAAATTATAAACAACACAGCAATGCAGTTGAGGCAGTGCGGCCGGATGGCAGTAAGCAGGTAATTTTTGAAACTACCCCACCCGGGATGGCAACCGAAAATGCGATGAGGGCACTTATTGAATGGTGGCACCGTGATAACGAAAC
>JBDTZL010000234.1:0-11374 GCA_040005125.1 Ginsengibacter sp. | reverse complement strand
TAGTTATTGAAAAGCTACCAAAGTCCCCTTCAGGGGATTTAGGGGTAGGGGATTTAGGGGTAGGGGATTTAGGGGTGTTCTTTAATCATTTCTTTCACTCTTTCCATCTTCGTATCAATCCCGTTAACAGCATCTTTTAAAACCGGGCCGATATATATATCCGGCATTACACCCGTTCCTTTTTCGGCAATATGATGGTATTGTACTATGCGAAAAAAAGGAAGCCTTACCCGGAGCTTTGTATTCGGTAAAATAATATCAGGGATCATAATCCCTGAATTACCGTACCATCCACCCCCGGTTTCTTCACCTACCAATGTAACGTTTTGCTGTCCCTTTACCGCATTGCAAAAAAGCGATGATGCTGAAAAAGTGAGCCCGTTCGTGAGTACATATACATTGCCATTAAAATGATTGCTTCGTTTAGGCTTAAACATATGCTTCTCCCAAAATCCAAAATGATAATAGCCATCTTTTTCTTTATGGGTAACAAATAATAATCCGATATTATCAAAAAACCCCGACGAAATATATCTCGCATAGGGGCGCAAACCTTTACTTATGGCAAAGGTAGTATCTGATACTTTAAAAGAAGTGTTTCGTAAAAACTTCGTCAGCAACACATAATTATTGATCTCCCCGCCTCCATTGGCTCTTATATCAATCACTAAATTTTTACTTTCCTGTTGCCGAAGCCGGCGAAAAGAACTTTTAAAGAAACTTTTTAAATGGCCTTTTGAAAAACTATTGATCGTCATCAATGAAAATGCTGTATCAATATGCAGTGTGCGTATATTTTTAAGCCTTTCCCTGGAGGTTAATTTCTTTTCTTTTATCTCATGCCTGTTTGTTTTGCCCTTACCAACGCTATCTGGCTGAGGTTTATAATAAGGGATCCAGGTATTTTTTTCTATTCCGTTGCTGTCAATATAACCCACGTGATATGTTTTGTAAAGGCCAAAAATATTGCGGTGAAAATATGGAAAGCTGGCACTGAGGCGAATATAATTTACGTTGCTGGAATAGCCGTCTTCAACCATATAATCAAACATACGGCTTATAATTTCCGAGCTTTTCAACCCATTAATAGAAGTGATAATGGTTCCTTTTTTTATAACAGAATCTTTCTTGTTGAGATCGCCGGTAACGACCATGGTGTCTTTCCAGATTTTCATATACAACGGAAAAGAAGGTATGCGCCTGTCTTTAATAAATTTATTCCATCCTTTGCTCATGCTAAAGCTGGTATGCCCGCAATGAATTGTAGCAGTAAGAGGGGCAAGAATTTTCCAGCCAAATTGCAGTTCCGTCATTGAATCAGCAATGGCTTTATATCCTTCGTCAAAAAAATAATCCATACTGTCTTTGGGAGTGTACCAATAAAGAGAAGGATGCTTCTTTTCTAAAATATTGCGAAGCAGTGTATAGTCCTGTTGCAATTCCTCCTTCGGGTATTTTTTATTAGGATTATAATTTCTTGAGACCGAACAGGAAAACAAAAAGGTTACAAAAAGCAAGGTAAAAAAAGGCCTCATGGTTTGCAAAAATCTGCATAAAATTGTTAATCGAATGATATAGTTACACATCATAACCCGTCAACCTGGTAGAAAAATTATTTTATGGAAATGCATTCCATCCCTGGGCTGTGAGTTTATGCGTATTACCGCCTTTTGTTATTAAGATTGCACCTTCTTTTTTTTCAGTGATGTGGCCCACCACACTTATTTGGTCATTCACCGTGATTTTATTGAAATCTTTTTGGTCAATCGTAAAAAGGAGCTCATAATCTTCTCCGCCACTAAGCGCACAGGCCGTGGGGTCAAGCTCAAGCTTGTAAGCAAACTGCCTCGCGGAAATATCCACAGGGATCTTTTCTTCATACAGCACACAGCCAGTTTCACTTTGTTTGCAAATGTGCAATAATTCACTGCTAAGACCATCACTGATATCGATCATAGCGGTAGGCATAATTTTATCGGCGGCCAAAAATTCAATGATATCTTTCCTGGCCTCGGGCTTCAGGAACCGGCCAACAATATAATCCTGGCCTTCAAGATCCGGTTGTACACCCTTCGTTTCAAGGAAAATTTTCTTTTCTCTTTCCAATAAAGTTAACCCCAGGAATGCACCACCAAGGTCCCCGCTCACACAAATAAGATCACCTTTTTTCGCGCCGCTTCTTTTCACATAAGTATCCGGCGCTACCTCGCCAATGGCCGTTACACAAATAATAAACCCCTTTTGCGATGTAGTGGTGTCGCCCCCAACAAGGTCCACATTATACTTGTCACAAGCTGCGTATACCCCTTCATAAAATTCCTCCAGCGCTTCCAGGCTAAACCGGTTACTGAAAGCGATGCTCATAGTTATTTGCACAGGCGTAGCATTCATAGCATATATATCGCTGAGATTGGCAATTACACTTTTGTATCCAAGATGTTTTAACGGAGTGTACATTAAATCGAAATGGATTCCTTCAACCAGCATATCTGTGGTTACAACCGTTTGCTTTCCAAAATGATCCAACACTGCTGCATCGTCTCCAATACTTAATATGGTAGACGCATTCCTGGTTTCATTGTTTTTAGTTAAATGATCGATCAGGCCAAATTCTCCCAGTGACGTAATTTCTGTTCGTATTTCTGACATAAATTAGTTTATTGTACGAGGTACGATGTTATTGCTTCCTCAATGTTTTTAACAACCCAACAATTATCTTCAAAAATTCTTCTCCTTCATTATATAAAATTGCAATTCTATCTCTTCTATATTTATTAGATCCCACAATCATTTGAAAGAAAAGCGCCCCGCCTGATTCTTCCAGCCTCATAGAGGTGACATATCGGTAGAAACTGCCATTCATTTTATTTTTTGAGCTCCGTAGGAGCGGTATGTAAAAATATGTCGCTCCTACGGAGCTCAATCAAAACGTTTGATTTATTTTTCTACTAACATTTCGACCCTACGGGCCTTAAAACCAAATGCCCGCAGCCGATTGCAAAAGGTTTGGTGTTGTCTCAATATTTTATTTGCAGTAATAAAATATCCATTATTTAATAGTACGAAAAAGACACAAGTGCTTCGTTACATCGAACGTCGTACATTGCTTTTCACATTGTACATCACACGTCGTACATCGTACATTGCCCTCACACATCTCCCTGTATCCATTTTATCAAATCATCGTGGATTTTCCCATTCGTGGCTATGATGCCCGGTTTAAATGGAGAATACGTATCGC
This sequence comes from Ginsengibacter sp., assembly GCA_040005125.1. Lineage (GTDB taxonomy): Bacteria > Bacteroidota > Bacteroidia > Chitinophagales > Chitinophagaceae > Ginsengibacter. The sequence continues at coordinate 8,133 of JBDTZL010000234.1, read as the reverse complement.
CTTTTAAATCCGTAACTTTTCCCCCGGCTTCTTCCACAATTATAAACCCGGCCGCGCTATCCCATGCATTCAACTGGTGCTCATAAAATCCATCAAAACGACCGGCTGCAACCCAACACAGGTCAATTGCAGCACTGCCAAGCCTGCGAACCGGGATCCCTTTTCTTATCAGTCTCGAAAAGACCTCAAGCGGCCCGTTAGGCTGATCCAAATAGGTGTACGGAAAGCCTGTGACAAGGCAACTAGTTACTACTTCGGTTTTATTGCTTACTGATATTTTCTTATCATTAAGTGTGGCGCCTTTTCCTTTTTCCGCAAAAAAGAATTCATTTAATATTGGGTTATAAACCGCGCCCATCAACATTTTTCCTTTATACTCCAGGCCGATGCTTACACAGCAAATGGGGATGGCATTGGCAAAATTTACTGTTCCGTCAATTGGGTCCACAATCCATTTATAGTCACTTTCTGAAACCGTCTCCTCAGTTTCTTCACTCACGATTCCATGTTCGGGAAAAGCTTGTTTTATAACTGCATGGATTGCCTTGTCTGACGCGTGATCGGCTTCAGTAACTAAATTATTGATCCCTTCTTTATTACTGATGATAAAAGTACCATCAAAGAATCGCAGTAATTCCTTCGCTCCTGCCCTTGTAGCATCAAAAAGAGTTTGTTTATACATTCCGCAAAGATTATAAATGTTTGTTTATTTAATTGTTTATTTATTTTGTGGGATTAATTGTTCAATTGTTTAATTGTTTAATTGCTAAATTGTTATAATCATCTTTACACTTAACAATTCAACAATTTAACAATTTAACTTTCAACCTTTAACTTTCAACCTTCAACCAGCCCTTGCTTCTCTCCGTCATCATAGTAAATTACAACGTTAAATATTTCCTTGAACATTGCCTGTGGTCTGTAATGAAAGCCCTGGAAAATATTGAAGGTGAAATTTTCGTGGTTGATAACGACTCAGGCGATGGCAGTAAAGATTTTTTCAGGGATAAATTTCCGGCAGTGACCTTTATATGGAATAAAGAAAATGAAGGATTTGCCATAGCCAATAATAAAGCGCTGAAGCAGGCTTCAGGTAGTTATATTCTTTTTTTAAATCCTGATACTATTGTGCCTGAGGATTGCTTCAACAATTGCCTGTCTTTTTTACGATCGAAGGATGATTCAGGAGCTTTAGGCATAAAAATGATCGATGGCTCCGGTAATTTTTTAAAAGAAAGCAAACGGTCGTTTCCTTCCCCCATGACCTCTTTATTTAAGCTGTCAGGGCTTACAAGGCTGTTTCCGAAATCAAGGGTTTTTTCAAAATATCACCTGGGGTTTCTCGATGAGAATATAAGCCATGAAGTTGATGTGCTGGCGGGGGCTTTTATGATAATTCCAAAGAAAATTATTGACACTACCGGCACCTTTGATGAAAACTTTTTTATGTATGGTGAAGATATTGATCTCAGTTACAGGATTCAAAAAGCGGGGTTTAAAAATTATTATTTTGCCGGGAGCAGTATTATTCATTTCAAAGGAGAAAGCACAAAAAAAGGAAGTCTTAATTATGTAAAACTTTTTTATAAGGCTATGAGTGTGTTTGTAAAAAAACATTATGGCGGAACGAAAGCCGGCTTATTTAATCTTTTAATCCAGGTAGCTATATTTCTACGTGCCATATTAGCTGCTATGGCCCGCTTTTTAAAATGGATAGGGCTCCCTGTCATTGACGCAGGAATGATCTTATTAAGCTTCCGGATTGTAAAATTTCTCTGGAGCACTTTTGTAAAGCGCGAAGTAAATTATTTGCCAAACCTGCTCATTATTGCCTTCCCTGCATTTACCCTGCTTTTTTTAGCGGCGTCTTATTTTGCCGGTTTGTACGACAATGGGTACAGGCAATCAAGATTAAATAAATCTACCGTAACAGCCATCCTGGTGCTGCTTTCTGTATATTCATTATTACCTGAAAGCCTCCGCTTTTCAAGAGGAATTTTATTATTTGGGTCCCTGATGGCTTTTTTTCTAATGACAGTGGTACGGCGATTGTTGCTTCGCTGGAATGTGATTGAAAGAGCTGGTGAAAGTGATGAAATAAATCAAACAGTAATTGCGGGAAGCGAAAGTGATTTCAATGAAGTAAATGCCCTCCTGCAGAAAGCCGGTATGCAGGAAAGGGTACTGGGAAGAATAGAGCCGGGTGAAGCGGGTGAGCCGGAAACTATAGGAACTTTTAACAACCTTAGAAGCCTGTTGCGCAGGTACCCGGTTAAAGAGATCATTTTTTGTGAAGGAAGCCTTTCATTCAAAAAAATTATTGAAGTATTGCCATCCGTTCCCCGGCATTTACGTGTAAAGCTCTATTCGGCGCATTCCAATACTTTAATTGGGAGCGGGCGCAAAGATGAAACCGGGAGCTATCTTTCAAAAGATTCGACTTTTCGTTTATTCAGTACCGTTAGCCTGCGCAATAAAACCCTGTCGGATGTAAGTATAGCATTACTTTTTCTCATCACCTTTCCACTTCATTTTATACTAAACGCAAGACCGCTTATTTTTTTTAAAAATGTTATTAGCGTGTTGCTGTTAAAAAAAACATGGATTGGATATGCCTTGCCGGAAAAGGATCTGCCCCTTTTAAAACCAGGAATTCTTACCAGTACAGGGTTACCTGGCTTTTTAAATACGCTTCCCGATAAAAGCCTTTATGCTGCCGATATTTTGTATGTCAAAAGTTTTACTATTGTAAACGATGCTAAAATTATATGGCTTAACTATAAATTATTATCCTGATAAATTTTTCATTTCGATTTATTTAAAAAAAATCCGGGCTTTACAGCAAAACTGTTAATATGAACCCATAAATTATTTTTTTCCGCCAAGTATTACCGAGATTTGCGGCTAAATAATTTAATTGAATGGCTTATAATTACAGACCATCGCAAAGTACCACGCCAGTAGTTTTGAACCTCATCATTATTAATGCGCTTGTTTTCCTGGCACAATATATATTTGATGGCCCGCCGGATCCTTATAATTTAGGATGGCTAACCGGGAAAATCGCACTTTATTCTTATGACAGTGGCAATTTTAAGCCTTACCAGCTCGTAACATATATGTTTGCCCATGGTGGGATTTTTCATATTCTCTTCAATATGTATGCGCTTTGGATTTTTGGAAGTGTCCTTGAAAGAAGTTGGGGCCCCAAAAAGTTTTTAATCTTTTATTTAGCTTGCGGACTTGCCGCGGGACTTGCACAAATGTTTCTTGTAGGTGGTACCGCCGTTGGGGCATCTGGCGCAGTTATGGGTTTACTGGCAGCCTTTGCTTACACATTTCCCAATACACAGTTTTATATTTTGCCCATCCCCTTTCCTATAAAAGCAAAATACCTGGCTGCGATATATGCGGCTCTCGATCTCTTTGGTGGTTTTTCGGGCACCGATAATGTTGCACATTTCGCCCACCTTGGAGGATTGGTTATGGGATTCATCCTGGTGATCATCTGGAATAAAACCGATAAAAAAACGTTTTATTAAATTTTAAATTACATTCTTTTACTGGAAGTATTTTGGTAATTTTATATCCTTATCCGTATATAATTATTACAGGCAGCAAACATGGGAGAATCAGAAAGATATATTGACCGGCGGTTTAAAAAAATTACCCTTGGTGAAGATAACAATGCCCTTATTGCACTTATAGGCATCAATGGAATTGGGTTTGTTATCCTTGGCTTAATTAAGCTTGTTTACCTCATCGTTGAAGCTCCCGGTGCCGCATTTGCAAATGAAATTTTGCCGTGGTTTGTTTTGCCGGCTAAACTTACTACTCTTGGAAAAGCGCCGTGGACAATACTCAGTTACATGTTTGTGCACACAGGCATTATTTCCACGTTCACCAATATGCTTTGGCTTTGGGCTTTCGGTTCTATTTTGCAGGATATGGCAGGTAACAAAAAACTAATTCCAATATATTTATATGGTGGGCTTGCCGGAGCTGTTGTATTCATTGCTTCAAATTATGCGATTCCGCATTTAAGACCGCTCATTGATTCTTATTCACTTAGTGGCGCCAATGCTTCAATAATGGCAGTTGCGGTTGCCACCACCGCCCTGGCTCCTGATTACCGTTTTTTCAGAATGCTGAATGGGGGTATACCAATTTGGATACTTACTCTTTTATTTATTGTAATTGATTTTGCAGGCATAGGCAACGGAGGCGCTTCTTTTCATCTCGCCCACCTGGCGGGGGCGCTCGCCGGCTTTTTGTTTATCGTAAGCCTTAGAAAAGGCCATGATGGGAGCACCTGGATGATCAGTTTCTATAATTGGTTCATGAATCTTTTCAATCCCGATAAAAAAAGATTAACACCTCAAAAAACAAAAGAAAAAATGTTCTATAAAACCGGTGGCCAAAAACCTTTTGAAAAACGCTCTATTATAACGCAACAAAGGATCGATGAGATCCTGGATAAAATAAATCAAAAAGGATATCCTTTATTATCGGAAGAAGAAAAGAATATTTTGAAAAGAGCCGCAGAAAATGAGTTCTGACAAGCTGTATCCTACTTTTCACAACCATCACAAAACCGGTTTAGTATAAATGGAGAAGCCATTCCTGCGAAGGTTTACCAAGAATTTTTTTATCGCTTCAAACTTTATTATTGCTCTGTTTTTCCTGGCGGGTGCTTATGTAAAATATTTCAACCCGGCTCAATGGTGGTTCTTTGGTTTATTCACAATCATTCTTGCTTACCAGCTCCTCGTACTCCTTCTCTTTTTTTTATTCTGGTTGTTTAGAAAATCGCTTTGGTGCAGTATTTCTTTAATAGCTATTATTTCAGGATGGCATGCCGTTATAAATATCTTTCCTTTTAATTTCTCTTCTTCTTTTTCAATTCAGAAAAACCCTGGAAACATACGCGTCATGAGCTGGAATGTTGAGCAATTTAATATTCTTCATCATAAAGATCATCCCGAAGTAAAGCAGGAAATGTTTGATCTTATTAATAAATACGATCCTGACATAGCTTGTTTCCAGGAAGTAGTTGCAGGTGATAAACAAAAAGGCGTTAATTATTTTCCGGATATTCAAAAGGCGCTCCGGTTTGGGGATTATTTATATTCCTATAGCCTCAAAGATGATTTTGATCGTTATCATCACTTTGGAAGAATAATTTTCTCAAAATTACCTATTATTAATAAGCAGACTGTTGTTAATTACCCCAATGATTACAATGCCACTTTTCAATACATTGATGTATTGAAAGACAATGACACCATACGCGTTTTTAATGTGCATTTGCAATCATTAAAGTTTACGAAAGCCAACCTCAGCTATCTTGATAAAGGCGGGCTAAACAGCGACAGCAACATTACCGAATCAAAAAGTATTATAGCAAAAATAAAAACCGGCTTTCTTAAAAGATCCATCCAGGCAAATTTTATTAAAGATGAAATTATCCACAGCCCATATCCCGTAATTGTTTGTGGTGATTTTAATGATGTTCCCAACTCTTACGCATATGAAACAATTGGCGCAGGGCTTCAAAATGCATTCGTGGAGAAAGGATCCGGTATTGCAAGAACCTTCAGCACTATCTCCCCTACACTCCGTATAGATAATATTTTTGCTGATAAAAAATTTACTGTTGTTCAGTTTACCCGGGTGAAGAAATTGCTGAGTGATCACTTTCCCATTCTCGCAGATTTGTTTCTATCCCAAACCAAATAATTTTTATCTTTGAACAAAATGAATATCAGATTATCTTTCCTTTTTTCCTGCTGTAGTTGTTGGCCGCCGGTTATACAATAATACCTGCTATGATTGTTCATCTTTCATAAATTTATTCCTGTTTATAATAAGACATTTATATGCCGCTCAAAATATACAATTCGCTCAGCAAACAAAAAGAGATTTTCACTCCGATAACACCACCTCATGTTGGCATGTATGTGTGCGGCCCTACTGTAAGCGGCGAAAGCCACCTGGGGCATGCACGGCCTTATATAACTTTTGATATTGTATTACGGTACCTTTTATATCTCGGTTATAAGGTTCGCTATGTGCGTAACATTACAGATGCGGGGCATTTCGAAGAAGAAGGCCGTGAAGCGGAAGATAAAATATCAAAGAAGGCTATGCTTGAAAAAATAGAACCCATGGAGCTCGTACAAAAGTATACCAACCTGTTCCACTGGGCAATGAAGCAATTCAACAACCTGGATCCTAATATTGAGCCAACTGCTACGGGCCACATCGTTGAGCAGATTAACATGATTGAAACGATTATCGGTGCAGGCTATGCCTACGTGGTTAATGGCTCCGTATATTTTGATGTAAAAAAATATGCAGCGACCCACAATTATGGCGAACTAAGCGGCCGTATTGTTGATGATCTTTTAGAAACCACAAGATTATTGGAAGGCCAGGATGAGAAAAGAAATAAAGCTGATTTTGCTTTATGGAAATCGGCCCCGCCGCAGCACGTGATGCGCTGGAAAAGCCCCTGGGGTGAGGGTTTTCCCGGTTGGCACATTGAATGTTCCGCAATGGCCACAAAATATTTAGGGCCTCACTTTGATATCCATGGTGGTGGCATGGACCTTCTTTTCCCCCACCATGAAAGCGAGATCGCACAGAGTACTATTTGCAATCACATTGCGCCGGTAAAATACTGGATACATAATAATATGATTACAATTGCCGGGAAAAAAATGGGCAAGAGCTATAACAATGTCATAAAGCTTACTGAAATTTTTAGCGGCAATCATCCGTTACTCACACAGGCATTCAACCCGATGACCATCCGTTTTTTTATTTTACAAACTCATTATCGCAGCACCCTTGATTTCAGCAATGAAGCCCTGGTGGCTTCAGAAAAAGGATTGAAAAGATTATGGGAAGGCTATGAAATTTTAAAGAAGCTGGAAGTTGCCAATCCTGAAAGTATCAATGATGCAGCATCAGATGAAGATTTGAACGTAAAAATTAATACACTCATGGATGAGTTTGATGTATTTATGAATGATGATTTCAATACAGCAAAAGTGTTGGCCAACATGTTTGAAATTATTCCGGTAATCAACTCAATAAAGGATGGGCTGATTAAATTAAATGCACTCTCGTCAGCTACGCTTACCCGTATGAAAGAGTTGTTTACAATTTACCTGGAAAATATTCTCGGGCTGAAATCTCTTTCCGAAAATAATGAAACATTCAGTGGTGTTATGCAGTTGCTTGTTGATATAAGAAAGGAGGCGAAGTCTAAAAAAGATTTTTCTACTTCTGATAAAATAAGAAAACAACTTGCAGGTCTGGGTATCGGGATGAAAGATGAAAAAGACGGTTCGATAAGCTGGAATGTGGGTTGAATGTGGGTAATGTACGATGTGTGATGCAAAAGGAATTGGTCATTTGCCTGGTTAATCGGGGCACAAATATGCTAGTAAACGGAGCCGGTCGGGAACATTTCAACTTTTTAACTATTCAACTTTTTAACCTTTTAACTATTTAACTATCCCCTTGACAACCTATATTACTCACTTATCCAAAGACAAAAAGCTTAAAAAGCTTCTTGAAGCACAGAAGCCTTTTGTTTTATCTGTAAGAAAAAAAGTGTACCTGCATTTATGCTCTTCCATATTAAGCCAGCAATTAAGTACCAGGGTTGCTGAAGTTTTATATGGCCGTTTCCTGGGTTTATACGACGGCAAAGAGCCTTCTCCACAACAAATTTTAGAAACCCCCGCGACGGTCTTCCGCGGCATTGGTTTTTCAAATGCAAAGGCTTCCTATGTTCATAATGTGTGCAGGTTTTTTCTTGATAACAATATAACAGATGCCAGCCTGTATAAAAAGAGCAATGATGAAGTATTTGATTTACTTACCCAAATAAAAGGCGTGGGAAAATGGACAGTTGAAATGATCCTGATGTTTACACTCGGCAGGGAAGATATTTTTGCCATGGACGATTTGGGTTTGAAGCAAAGCGTTATTAAACTGTATAATATAAAAGAGACAGACAAAAAATTGTTACGGGAAAAAATTGAAAAGATTTCGCTGAAGTGGTCACCGTACCGCACGTATGCATGCAAATATCTCTGGGGCTGGAAAGACGAAAAATAA